>DATEAB010000026.1:0-4497 GCA_035288545.1 archaeon
GAGTTGCTGAAGGAAAAGGAGAAATTGCTGAAGGAAGCTGCCGGGAAGCTGAAAGTGAGGAAGGAGAGCGATTTGCCGAACGCGGTGGCCGAATTGTTTGAGGAGTGGAAGAAATTGAGGAAAGAATTGAAGGAAGTGAAAGGATGAAAGATTTTTGGAAAATGATATTGGCAACGATGCTTCTTAATTTAGTAATAGCATTTCTTTTGCCGATACTTGCTGTTTTTGTCCAGAATATAGGAGAAAAAAGTGTCATTAGCATTGGCTACGCGTTTGCAGCTTCCTTTATAACTCAAGCTTTTGTATCGTCGTACTTTGGCAAACTTGCAGATAAACATGGAAGAAGAAAATTTTTAATTCTTGGCAACTTAATTTATTGCGTTGTTCCATTTGGCTATCTTCTTGTTACGAATCTTTATCAAATTATCTTTCTCCAGATTATCATGGGCGTTGGCATCGGCATGTCAAATCCAGCTTATTACGCATTGTTTTCTGAAAAAATGAAACGAGAGAAAAGAGGATTTGGATTTGGCATTTTCAATTCTGCTTCTGCACTAGTAATAGGTATAGGTGCTTTAGTTGGATCTTCAGTAGTAGAATTTTTGGGTTTTCAAAGCTTGTTTCTTCTTATGGGAATTGTTCAAATATTCCAAACATTTGTCATTGCAACGGTGAAAGAGAAATGAAAAATATTTCAAAAAAAGAATGGGAAGAATTGAAGAAAAAGGCTGCTGTGCTGAGAGACGCTGCGAAAGTTGTGAGCGTCGAGGACAAAGATTTGCTGAGGACGATAGAACGTTTCCAGAAAGAGATTGAGGAAATGAAAAAGAAGAAATCTGAGCTTAAACTTTCCTAAGAGCGCAATCGACCGGAGGGTTGATCAAGACATCACACAACCCATCGACTATGTCGCCTGTGGTCGGGTTGGAATAAAGTTTCGAGTTTTCAGCGCTTGCCAACGACAGAGTTGCCGTCTGGTTTCCTGACGACTGGACGAGACGAATGATAATGACCTGGTCCTTTAGCTGATTGGCAAGCCCCTCAAGCTGGTTTGCAAGTCCGAGGCACTCAACGCATGTTGTCGAGTAGGAATATTTCACCACAGTTTTTCCCTCCTGCAGCGCCAGCTGTTCCTGCGCGATCGACAAGTCGTAGTCGAGCAAGTTCGTGTCAGGCAGCTTGACTTGTCCGGAGTTGCCGTAAAGCCCGAAATTTATTGCCTGGATGAAGCTGTACGCGATCGTCGAGCCCATCATAAGTACGATAAAGAGAATTGCCATTATCGTTCCTGCTTTCTTTGTAATTTTCATAATTACCGTTTCTCAATTAACAATATTAGTATTTAAAATTAATTTCTTATTAGGGTTTATAAAAATGGTATTAGAACGACTGATTTCTCTTAAAACTGCAGTGCGCCAGCCAGCTTGGATGTTTGTCATAGGTGGAGTCGTGTCGACGATATGCATGCTCGTCGCGTTTTTCATCTTCCAGACATCTGTCGGACTGTTCACAACAATCCTCATAACGATCGCGATGACTCCTTTCATGGTAAATCTAATTCGTTTTGAGGAAGCGCGCGAAGAAGAGGTCCAAGGAATTGAAAAAATGAACCTGTTGCAGAGACACAAAGACATTCTGAAAGTTTACACCGCATTTTTCGCAGGTATGATTTTGAGCATGTCGATAATTTACATCGCGCTGCCGCAAATGACAGTGGAGAAAATTTTCAGCGACCAGATAAGTGAAATCAATGCGATACGCGGGCAGATAGCTTTCGCTGATACTTTTCAAAAAATAATCATCAACAACACAGGAGTGCTTTTCCTTTCATTTGTTTTTTCGTTTCTGTTTGGCGCAGGAGCAGTTTTCATCCTGGCATGGAACGCGTCCGTGCTGGCGGCGGCGATAGGTATTGCTGCAAAGAGCATTGGAGGCATTGGCGGACTTCCTGTTGCCATTCTAGTTTTCTTTCCTCACGGCAGCTTGGAGATCCTTGCCTATTTCATCGGCGCGGTCGCTGGCGGACTTGTGTCGACGGTCGTTATGAGAAAGAAGGCGAAGAAGTTTTGGTTCGTGATTTACGACAGCCTGCAGCTTATGTTCGTGGCAGCCATATTGCTTGTAGTGGCAGCAGTAGTTGAAACTGTGGCAATCGTTGTTTGATGGATAGTGTGAGTGGATGAAATGAAAATGAAAAAAATAAAAGCAGAAATTAAATTTAACGAAAAGATATTTTTTGTAGCATTGGCTCTGGCAACAATTTTACTTCCTTCAGCAGTTTTCGCGGCAATAACAATCGGCAGCGCGAGCTTCAACAAGGCGGTTGTTTACGAGCAGGAGGAAGTCGTCTTCAGCGTGGCGATTGTTTCTGACAACGACGTGGGCAGCGCGACTGTCGAGATCAAAAACACGACGCTCGACCTTATGAACACTTCCTACAAGAACTACACCCTCTCGCGCGTCGGTGCGGCAACGAACGGCAACTGGATTTACTTCTTCAAGCTCGGACCTGGCATCTACCAGCTCAAGCAGGTCATGGCGACTGACAACGCGAGCGTCAGCGCGTTCAGGAACTACGAACAGTCGACGATAGCTTTCAAAGTCCTTTCATCAACAACCACGACAACAACCACTTCAGCAGCAGCCACCACAACAACTACGACTACAACAACGACTGCAACAGAAACAGCAACCACGACGACATCAACTGCCACTTCGGAGGAAGGGAATGTCTTTCAGCGACTTGTTCAGAAATTCTTCGACGACGCAAGCAAAATTTCCTTCAGCAATCCTCTCTCGATAATTTACTTCCTTGCCAATCCTCTTTTACTTCTTATCATCGCCGGAATTCTGTCCATGGGAATAATAATTTATTTTGTAGTTTCGATGGGAAGGAAGCCGAAACCTGAAAATGGCGAACAGCAACAACCTGAAGACCAATCCGGACAAACTTAAATATTTTATCTACTACAACTTATTGTATGTCACTGGAAGTTCCACTGCATCACAAAAGAAAAGTCGGCCCGTTTTATGTAGAAAATGTTAGTTCCGATGGAGAAGTTACCTATAAACACGAATTCAGCCACGAACCAATGTTTGCTAACAGGAAGGCAAGTGCATTTGAAAAGAACAGAAGACATTTCTCAAGTGTATTGACGACTACTTTAGAAGCAATTGGCTATCGATATTCCGAGTCTGGACATGGATTGTTAACTCATCTTCCACTAGGTTTTGAAGTTCTTCATCTAGGTACTGTCCTGATAAATATTGAGCCATATGGCCTTATGGTACGTCCAAATGAAAGAGATGCAAAATATGATCCAGCAAATCCAAAGCAAGTATTATGTTATAGAACTTTTCTTGCCGTCCTAGAACAATTTTTGGAAGAAAGGCATGAAGATTTTTTTGGCGAACGTGAAAAAGAAATAGCAACTAGTATCAATTAAAAATTATTCAACAAAAATTCCTGGCTTTCCGAACTTCGCTTTAGCTGCCTTGTCCTGGGGGTCGTACTTGCCCTCGTCGCCGGCCTTGTAAATCTTCACGCGCTTGAATCCGACCTGCTGCTTGATGAACTCCTCCGTCCCTTTGAAGTGGGCGAACTCTTTGTCAGTCAGCACGTACAAATGAGCGGAATTGTTTTTGCCTGCAAGCTTGACTACGTTGCGCAAATCCTCTATAGTTCTTTTCAAAATTTCCTCCATATCCATCGCGTTCTTGTCAATTTTTCCATTGTCAGCGACCGGCCAGCTTGCAATCGCGACAAAATTCTTGTTGCCGAGCATAGACCACAACTCCTCGCCTGCATGCGGCATGATCGGCGAAATCATCCTGACGCAAACTGACATAACTTCTGCCAGCGTCGCCGGGTGGCAGTTTGCAATCCCTCCGCACCTGTCGATGTACCACTTTATGTCGTTCGTCAGCTCGAAAAATGCCGACTGCGTGCTGCTCCTGAACTTCATGTGCTCGTAGTGCTGGGTTGCCTGCTGGATGTGTTGCTGAACGCGGCTTAGCAGATATCTGTCAATGCTTGTCATGCTTGCTCCCGTTTTTCTTTTCATCTTCACCTTCATTTTTTTCAGCTGCCCGATAATTTCAAAAAGCATCAACAGGCGCGACTCATAGCTCACCACGCTTTCATCCCTCCAGTCCGCATCGTCCATCCCCTCGTTGCTCGCCACGATGTTCGCACGAACCAAGTCAGCACCGACGTCGTTGACAAGGTTCGAAAGAGGAATTATGTTACCAAGCGACTTGCTCATCTTCGTTCCATGCACGTTCACGTAGCCGTTAGCGGCGATCGCCTTCGGCCAAAAGTTTGAATTGTCCCACATCGCGGTGTGGTGGAAGATGTAAAACGTCAGGTGGTTCTGCACAAGATCTTTTCCGCTTGCCCGCATGTCGACAGGATAGAAATAATTGAACTCTCTTCTCATTTCCTCGATAATTTTCGCGTCAAGCTTGCTGCTCTTTGCGATTTTTTTCAGGTCGCCC
>DATEAB010000027.1:0-3739 GCA_035288545.1 archaeon
CAATGATATGGAGGTGCAAAAGTTAATGGCATTAGTCGTCAAGTCCGCAGTCCGTTCCCACCTGAAAGGCATGAGGTCGAGCGGTGACTTCTTGAAGGCCCTGGACAAGCATGTCGGGGAGGAGCTCGTCAAGGCTGTTTCGCGCGCCAAGGCCAACGGAAGGAAGACTTTGAGACCTGAGGATCTCTAGTCGTCTTCCCGCACATTTAGGAAATTTTTTGCTTTCATTTCAAATTTATTAGTTTATTAATTTTTCTGACCAATTAATTTCAGGAATTCTCCATGGTACAAAATATGGTAAAGAAGGTCGTGGGACTGACTGGCTCTATCGGGTCGGGAAAGAAGCTTGTCAAGGAAGCGCTGATGAAGAAGTACTCTGCATATTATTCGAGCCTGTCGTCGCTCATAATGGAAGAGGCTATAAAGAAGCGGGGGCTGCCTGTCAACAAGCAGACCAAGGCTGCATTCGCGGCCGAGATGCGCGAGCGCTACGGCGACGAGGTGCTGGCAAAGGTAGCATGGAACTTCCTAAACAAGGACAAGGAGATAATCATTGTCGACGACATAAAGCACCCAGGAGAGATCGACTTCCTGAAAAAGGCAAGCAACGGAAACTTCACGCTCATTGCAATCGACTCGCCTGCAGAGTTCCGATGGCGACACCTGGAGGAAGCGCACAAGCGTGGAGCGACAAGCTTGAAAGACCCGCGCACAATGGAGGAGTTCCTGCAGCAAGACGCGGCCGAGCTGATGGGCGGAGGCGAGCACGGCCTGCACGTGAGGCAATGCATAGCCATGGCCGACCACGTGATTGTCAACGACGGCGAGCTTGAGGATTTCAAGAGAAAGATTGCAGAAGTTGTTGATCAAGTTTAAGGACTAATCTTTTCCTTTCTAATAAAATCACTATGAAAAAGCCCTATTCATATTTTGCTCGTGCAATACGCGGAAGTAGAGAGAATCTTGAGAATTGCAGGGTCATAGTTGCTGAGATGAAAAAATTTTCTGACGTTTTGAATGAGCACGTAGTTTATGATAATGTCTTTGAATGGGAAACAGAATGGCAGAGACTACATCCTAATATTTCGATTTATGATCGTGATATGGGATGGATAGAAAAATCAACAGTTTTCGTTGCAGATGTTACGGCTGAAAGTCTTGGTGTCGGTTATGAAATATCAACTGCTCAGCATATCGGATTGGCTAGTGCCATCTTTTGTCATGAAAATATGAGAAATACAAGGAAATATCTCGCTGTTGAAAAAGAATGGATTCCGTTTGATATCGAGTTGTATCTGAGGGCAAAAGGAATTAGTATGCCAAGATTTTATTACAATGAAAATAACGTAAGACAAATCGCTGAGAAAGAAATACGAAATCTTTTTCTTGGAAAAGTCGCTCAAATTGTTGATAAGATTTAATATTTGATGTAAGCATGCACTTGATGCTTTAATTTCACACCGTCTAACGGCATTTCTACCACGTCTCCGCGTCTTGCATTCCAGAAATTCGACGAGTCGACCGCTTTGTCTATTTCTTCAATTCTTTCCCTGACGCTGCTTTCCTTTGCTGCGACTGGCAGGGTCTTGAAAATGGTCGGGGCGATTGATTTTGCCAACGCCAGAGCTGCGTAAGAGAAGCTTTGAAACTCCCACTGGACGTCCGAAGTAGTGCGAAAATCGAAAACGGAAAGATATTCTTCTGGCGTGGCTGTCATAACGATGTTTGTGGTCGCTCCGCCCGGACGCAGAAATCTTGCATCTTCGGCCTTCGCTTTGTGCTGCTCAAGAAATGCTATCTCAGCCTGCGTTGCCATATCCATTACGTCGTCGAACGTCACATCAAGCTCAATTCCCTTTGCATTTATTTTCACTCTTGCATCTGGCCGTATGTCTGGAGGTCGAATATACGAACCTCCTCTAGTTCTTTTCACGTATCTCTGGCTTTGCTGGGAATAAACGGCATGCCTGTGCCTCACAAGCTGATGGGTGAAAGCCCTTGAGAAGCCTTCTATGTCATAGGTCAATGCCGCGTGATTGAATGGCGCGTGGTAGTTTCCGTCCAGCAATATTTTTTGGACGATATCCTGAGCTTCCTTTGCCGATAAGGAATCGAGCTGCGTCAGGAATCTTTCTGCCTCGCTGTCTGAATACAAAAACAGCGTGACGGCCGCCATTGTCCTTTCCATTTCAGGTGTGTAGGAGAAAAGCACGACTGCCGGCTGGTTTATCTCTTGCATCGTTTGTGCGTTCGCAGGAGCGGAATGTCTTTTCACGACAGCCGCTGAAAAACCGTCAGCCAAATTCCCGTTTGCAAGCTCAAACAATCGCCCTTCGCTGGCTCGAGCGTAACCTTTCCTTAATTCCTCAAATCTTTCATATGTTTGATTTGCCTGCTGTGAAAAAATATTCGGAGCTGCCAGTGCCAGCAAGTCAGACATCGCGATACGTAATTGCTGCATTTCCCGGGAGTCAGCATCAGAAATATCCTTGAGAAGAGCCCTATACGCGCGCGGGTTTGCCGACAAGACAGCCCGACCAGACATTTCCTTTGTGTACCAGCCGTTTTCCTTCAAAGTTTTTCCCAGTTTTCTATTGGCCCTCAGCAAATGTGCGAAGCGAAAGCTCTGAAGCTCGTCGAGAGTCGAATCGCCGAAACCGTAAAGGGCGAAAGTGAGGCTTCCGTGTTCGAGTATATCCTCATGCCCAAGTTCAAGTGATTTTCTAATGAAATGGCCAACACGCTCGTCGTCGAAGGTTTTCTCATCAGCCAGCGCTTTTCCGCTCTCAGGAGTGTTCGTATAAACATCAAAGGCAGGATGGATGGAATAGCAGGAGCGCATCGCCGCGGCGCACGCACGCTCGACGTCAGGAGTGTAAGACAGAAGAACAACTCTGGACATGCTAGAAGAATTTGCAGAGAAACTATTTATCCATTCAGCTTAACGAAAATATTTTTTCCAATATATCTGTTTTGCAACCATTCTTCTATTTAAAAGTTAAAAATTATAACAATTGCATGCCTGGCGGAAAATTCATTGTCATTGAAGGACTTGACGGGTCAGGTTGTGGAACTCAAGCAGAGATTTTACGAGAAAAATTAATGGCCAATGAGCATGTTATTTTCTTGCGCTATCCAGAATATACCCATCCTATCGGTGAGTTAATTTACAAATATTTGAAACAAAAGTTCTTAGTGACGCAAGAAACTCTATTCATGCTTTTTGTACTTGATCAGGCAAAAGATAAAGAAAGAATTGCCGATGCGTTAGAAAGCAACAAAATTATACTTGCTGATCGATATTTCACATCGAATTTAGCTTTTCAATGCTCTCGGGGTTTTGATTTGAAAAAAGCTTTGACTATCGCCGAAACATTAGAATTACCAAAACCAGACATTGTAATATTTCTAAAAGTTTCACCGGAGATAAGTTTGAAAAGAAAACAAAAAGAAAAGCAAAGTCTTGACATCTACGAAAAGGATCTCGAACTTCAGAAAAAAGTTGCTGCAATGTATGAAAAATTGACAGCAGAAAAAGTTTTTGCCAAGGAGTGGGTGGTCGTCGACGGCGAAAAAGACATTGGCGAAGTCGCCTCTGAAGTCGAGAAAGTTGTCAGGGAAAAATTCGGAGATTTTGAAAGTAGTAATTGAAATAAATTGAAACTGAAATTGAAATAAAATTAGAATTTTTGAAATTGGGATTTGAAATTTGTAACCTTTATCACATTCCCATCCAGCC
>DATEAB010000028.1:0-2714 GCA_035288545.1 archaeon
GTGTTGACAAGCGCGAGCCGCACCGTGCCGTGCTGCTGCGTATTCAGCGTGTCCCCGTCAATAACTTCCGTCACAGTGTCGTAAGCGCAAATCGCATTTCCCTTGCACAGGTTGGCAGTGCTGGTTGTCGTCGTGGTCGTTGTTTCGCCAATAATTTGTTCAGTGGTTGTTGCAGTCGTTTGCTGTGTCGTCTGAGGCTGGTTGATTGTTGGTGTGGTTGCTGGCTGTGTTGGAGAAATTGTGGAAATGGTTGTGGTTGCTGAAGGAAGTTTGCTGAGGACGCTGGCTATGCTTGCTGTCGTTGGCAGGTTGTTTGTTGAGGAAAAAAGTAAGTAAGACACGGCGAAAATTGCGAGTCCGATGACGAGCGGGAGCAGTATGTTTTGCATGCAAATCAATCCAAGCAAAAGAATTGAGAGGAGTTAAAAGATTTAAAGGTTAGTCTATTTGCATTTCTATTTGAAAGCCGCAAGCTCGAGGGTGATTGCCTTTGCGAAAAATTCTTCCGATTCTCCGGTCGAATCTTGCAGCCGCGTGCCGATAAAAAATTCAGTCTTCCAATGGCCCTCGAAAGTTCGAAATGTCCTCACTTCTTCCCTGCCCCTTCGCCATACCTTTTTGGTTCTTTCGTTTGCTACTAGCTGCCATCCTCTTATAATCATGAATTTATTGACTTCATCCCATGTCAGAAGCCTTCTCATCTTGCTTTTTATCCTAGCTGCCATATCTATCCGACCTACTCTACTTCTCTACTTTCATAGAAGCGCTTCTTTCCTAATAAGCTTTTGTCACCACTTTCGGTGGTAAAAAATAAATGAACAATGACTATTACAATGACAACAAGGAAAACAACGACAGGAGCAGCGCCGACACTCTTGGGAATGGTAAAGACAACCTACGGTTTTCTTGAAACTTTCCCTTGATATTCTTTAGCATTTTGTGTATCAGGATTTTCGCTTAACAATGAAATAACAGCATCCAAGGATGCATCAGTATCAAAAAGAAAAGCGTAGCTGTGTTTTGATCGAAACCTGTAAATAGTCGCAATACAATTGTGATATTTTGCCGCTTCTTCTGGTGACATTTTGGCAAAAATTTCCAAACTTCCCATACTAGTGTGGCCTGCGATTTCCTTGAAATCGTGACTTTCAAGTACCAAAGCTTCTCTCAAGGCATACAGGTCTTGTCTTGTCAATCTGGAAAATTCAGCCTTGACATCGTCTACTTTTCGTTGATATTGCAGACGATGAATTTCAAATAGCTTTTTCTCAATACTCGCTTGGCGAGCTTCCATGAATGGTTTTTTGTAGAGAAAGAATTTATCCTTACATTTTTTTCTATCTACTAGTTATCTAGAGTTTGCTTTTTCCTGAATTTACAACTGATTTCAGAAATGGGCGGAATATAGGCGGCATTTGGGCGGGGTAAAATCACCACCCATTTAACACCTATTTCTAGTTTCACGCTTTTGCAACTAGTTTCACATACTTCTTGCGTCGACAAATTTGCAGAAGTTGCAGCCTTCACGTTTTCTCCGACTTCTTCCATTCGGCAAACCTTTTCACGACAGCCTCGTCCTCTTCAGTATGCTTCTCGGCTTCAGCAACCTCTTCCTTAGTGGGCTCTTCCTCGACCAGCTGCCAGAATTCCCATTCGTAAGTCGTGTTGCATCTGAGGCAAGTGTACTGATGATGAGGGTCGTCTATGTCGAAGTCGTCATGCCCGCAATTGTCGCACTTTACTCCTTCTACCTTCATTTTGCTCGCCTCGTCGAAATTTTCTCAGGTATTTCTCTCATCGACAAACTTGCAGAATCCGCATTCCTCGCTCGGCTCTGGTCCGTCGCCTTCTAGCAGCTCTCTTATCTCGTCTAGCAGCTTCGGAATCCTGTCAGGATTTACCTTCAACTCGCGCACGTCAAGCTTGAAAGGTATGCCCTTGTGCAGCTCTCCGAAGTCAGGTATGTAGTAGGCCAGGAAGGCGACATCTCCTGTCTTATGCCCGTTCTCTCTGAGCAAGTACGTGTAGCCGTCCATCTGAAGCTGGTATGACGCGTGGATTTCCTTCACTCCGAACCCTTTCGTCTTGTGGTCCAGCGCCGCGTGCATTCCATTCTTCAAAACTACGCATTCGTCCAGCTTTCCTTTTAGTATTATCCCCTTGTGCTCGAAAGTCAGGCTCGCAGGCAGTTCTTCAATCAGCTTCCCTGGTATCTTCCCTTTCAAAAACGGAGGCACCTTCGGCCTGTATCTGTTCATGTATTCCTTTATCACTCTGTCCAGTCCGTTCGCTATCGTCGCGACTGGAATGCCAGGCCTCTTTATTCCTTTCTTGTATTTCAGCCAGAAACAGAGCTTGCATTCGTTGAACAGCGAGAGGCCGGTGACGGAGATTTTTAGTTTATTTTCCATAATAATCATTGCTATTAACTAGGGTAGAAATGTTAAAGAAGTTTGTTAGAGATATGATGTTTATTGAAATATCAAATATCATATGCTGTGGAACAGAGTTTTAGAATATTTTTAGGAAGTGACAATTAACGTTAAATGAAAATGAAATTAAAATACAAATAGAAATTTTAATCAAAGATTTTCGAGAAAATTATACAAAATATAAATCAGAGTTAGAAGCTAATACAGAAACTAAATTGGTAGAACCACTGTTCGAACTATTAGGATGGACGAAAAAGGACTTTAAAAAAAGAGAAAGCGCTT
>DATEAB010000029.1:0-9872 GCA_035288545.1 archaeon
TAGTGGAGGTTCTTTTTTGCAGTCCTTTACCGATAGTCCTTGCTTGAAGTTCTCCAAAAAAATCGGAATTTTCTGGGAGATAATTGGCAAGTACATTTGCTACTATAAAAACTGTAAGTAAAATTATCACAGTTGTTGTTAAAGGAGATGTCATTGAATCTAAATATATTTGGTGAACAGTAAATAAAAACTCTTTACAATTCTACAATTCTAAAAAAATACTCCCACCGAGACTTAAGCCAGCATTAAACTTTAGGGGATTTTATTTACAGTTGTAAATAATTAATTACAGTTGTAAAAGCCTTAAGAAAACAAAAACTTCTGGTTATTTTATTCAAATAACGAAATAAAATTATGGAAACCAGCGAGGAGAAGTGGCACGGTCAAGATGTTGATGATGTTCTAAAGAAGCTAGGCACGTCTGGGCAAGGACTTAATGATGAAGAAGCAAGATTAAGATTAAAGAAATACGGTCTAAATGAATTCATAGAAAAGAGAAAAATCACGCCTTTGCTTATATTCCTAAGACAATTAAAAAGCTTTTTAATCATAATTTTGTTGGCCGCTACCCTACTTTCAGTTCTAATTGGGAGAGTAATCGATGCAGCGGTAATCTTCGCCTTCGTTTTGCTTAATACTAGTTTGGGATTTTTTCAGGAATATCGCGCCGAAAAATCGATGCAAGCCTTGAAAAAACTTGTTGTTCTCAAGGCAAAGGTTATCAGAAATGGACAAGAGAAGGAAATCCCTGCCAGAGAACTCGTTCCTAGCGACTTAATTATTCTTGAAGAAGGCGATAAGGTTCCAGCCGACGCAAGGCTGATTGAAGTTTTAGATTTAAAAGTTGACGAGGCGAGCCTGACTGGCGAATCAATCCCCGTCACCAAAAGAAACGTTGTTCTCAATGACGTGCAGCTCGCCGAGAGAACTAACATGGTTTTCATGGGAACGCTGGTCGTGTATGGGAAAGCGAAAGCGGTTGTTGTTGCGACCGGGATGAAAACCGAAATCGGAAAAATTGCGGAAATGATTCAGGTTGGCGAAAGGGAAACGCCTCTTCAGCTCAAGCTTGTTGAGTTCGGCAAATGGCTTGCACTAGTGGCTTTCAGCATTGCTGGAGTAGTGTTTGCTCTGGGATTTCTAAGGGGTCAAAATATTTATGACATGTTTTTGACTTCGGTCGCCCTTGCCGTTTCTGCAGTTCCGGAAGGCCTGCCAGTAATTGTCACGATAACTCTTGCGATAGGGGTGCAAAGAATGGCGCGGCAAAAGGCAATAATAAGGAAGCTGTCAGCAGTGGAAACCCTCGGCTCGACGACGGTAATATGCTCTGACAAAACAGGAACGATGACGACCAATGAAATGACTGTAAGAAAAATTTTCATCGATGACAAGGTAATTGAAGTGACTGGAGCTGGCTTTGAACCTACAGGCAAGTTCTTGTTGGGTGGAAAAGAGATTGGCAGGGGAAAAAATGAGGAGTTGAAAATGTTGTTGCAAATTTCGTCCCTCTGCAACGATGCTGTCTTGTCGAAAGATGGCGGCTGGCATGCGATTGGAGATCCGACGGAGGGGGCGCTGATTGTATTGGCTGCAAAAGGCGGCGTGTGGAAGGAGGAAATAATGAAAGAATATTCAAGAATGGCCGAACTGCCCTTTTCCTCGGAAAGAAAAATGATGACTACAATTCACTCATCAGGCAAAGAAATTTTTGCATACGCGAAAGGTGCTCCTGAAACAGTACTTGAAAAAAGTTCGCATGTCTTGAAAAATTCGATAATAATCCCTTTGACAGAAAAAGAGAAAGAGAAAATTCTCCTTGAGCTGAACAGAATGGCTGATGAGGGCCTGAGGGCGCTGGCTCTTGCTTATAAAAAACTGCCAGAGAAGGACTTCAGGCAAAGTGTTGTCGAAAAAGATTTGATATTTGTCGGGTTGGTTGGAATGATTGACCCTCCAAGAAAGGAAACAAGAGATTCCATTGAATTGTGTAGGCAGGCTGGAATAAAAGTCGTGATGATAACAGGTGACCACAAAAACACTGCGGTGGCTGTTGCCAGAGAAATAGGTCTTCTTGAGGAAGGAAAAAAAATATTGAGTGCAGAAGAGATCGACAAGTTGGACGATATAGAGCTCAATGAAATAATTGAAGATGTTTCTGTTTTTGCAAGAGTTTCCCCGCGGCACAAGCTGAGAATCGTGAATTCTTTCAAGCAAAGAGGCCACATAGTTGCTGTCACTGGGGACGGTGTCAATGATGCGCCCGCTCTCAAAGACGCACACATTGGGGTAGCAATGGGAATCAAGGGGACTGATGTTGCAAAGGAAGCTTCTGAAATGGTTTTGGCGGACGACAATTTTGCAACCATTATCAAAGCAGTTGAAGAAGGCAGGGGAATTTACGACAACATAAGGAAATTCATAAGATACGTTCTGTCTCTGAACTTCAGCGAAATGTTTTTTGTCGGCATCACAACATTTGCAAAATTACCCCTTCCTTTGTTGCCCATACAGATTCTTTGGATTAATTTATTGACTGACGGATTGCCTGCCTTGGCTTTGACTGTTGATCCTAAGGACCCTGACACGATGAAGAAAAAACCAAGAAACCCCAAGGAAGGTGTGTTGCACGGAATGAAACTTTTCATCCTGGCCGCTAGCTCTTTGGCATTGCTCACGGAATTAGGCGTTTTTCTTTGGGTTTGCACTGGAAGTTTTGCCTATGCCTGCACGGCCGAAACGCCGGATTATCCAAAGGCAATGACGATGGCGTTCACAACGGCAATAATGTTTGAACTGTTCTTTGTTTTCAACTGCAGATCAGAAACAAAATCCGTTTTCCGAATGAATCTGCTGACAAATAAACGCCTGATTTTAGGAGTGTTCATAACAGCTTTGGTGCATTTGATGATAATTTACGTACCGTTCTTCCATCCCTATTTTGGGACAGTCCCTCTCGGCATCAACGACTGGCTGATAATTCTTTTGCTTGCAAGCTCCGGTCTGTTTATCTCGCCAAGAGTTTTCTTCGCTTAAAAATAAACCTGTAAAAACGTAATTTAGAATAAAAGGTTTGAGAATGAAGAAATATTCGTATCACAGAAGCAGGTTAAACCACAGATTTTCAAAGTTGATCAAAGAGCTGAGAAAACTTGAATGGAAACATCATAATATTATCCTACTATTAGTTAGTATAATTATTGCTTACTACATTCTAAAGTTCAAACCAGTTTTATCATTTATATATGGTTTGAGTTATTTGGGGTACTTTGCTGCTTTTATTTTTGGTATGCTCTTCACGTATGCTTTAACTGCTATACCAGCAACAGCAGCACTCTATAATCTGGGACAAAATTTCAATCCGTTACTCATCGCCTTTATTGGTGCATTTGGATCTGTGCTAAGTGACTATCTTATATTCAGGTTTGTGAGAGATAGACTTATGGATGAAATAAGACTGTTATCTGGGGAAATTAATAATTTAACAGGGCCATTATCCAATCTTGTGTCTACGAAAACAATGAGAATTATTATTTGGGAAAAATCTCCAACTCAAGAATATGGAAACTGCTTATACCAACAATTGCCGGTTTTATCATAGCATCACCACTTCCAGACGAGATTGGCATAGCTATTTTTGGCGCTGCAAAATATGAGCCCAGAAAATTCTTGCTATTTTCTTATTTCCTAAATTTTGTTGGGATATTAGCCGTGACATCTTTAGCAAGAATTCTTTAGGAATTGACTAAAAAATCATAACAAAAATTTAAGTACCAACTGATAAAGTAATAAAGGGTTTCAAAATGCTGAGAACTGCTTTGCTGCTAGGTTTGCTCACAGGAATACTCTTAGTTGTGGGCTATTTTCTTGCCGGTATTGCAGGCATGACTATATTTTTGATTATCGCATTTGTCATAAATTTCGCAACATACTGGTACTCGGACAAAATTGTTTTGCGGATGTATAGAGCTAAGGAAATCCCAAAAAGTCAGGAGCCGAAGCTACATGAAATCGTTGAGAGGCTGTCGGAAGAATCGAAAATACCAAAGCCGAAGATATATCTCGTCGACATGCCTATTCTTAACGCGTTTGCTACTGGAAGATCTCCGAAGCACGCCGCGGTCGCCGTTACGTCTGGTCTGCTGAAACATTTGGAATGGGACGAAATCGAAGGAGTCCTGGCTCATGAATTGGCGCATGTAAAAAATCGAGACACACTGACTTCTACTATGGCTGCCACGATTGCTGGAGCGATAGCTTACATAGCGCAAATCGCATGGTTCAGTCTGTTCTTTGGAGGGGGCAGAAGGCAGGGCGGAAATGCTTTGCTTCTTCCAATGTTGATTCTTGCTCCTCTCGCCGCCACGTTGGTCCAGCTGGCAATCTCAAGGACAAGAGAGTACAAGGCCGATTACACGGGTGCGATAATTTCCAAAAAACCTTTGAGTCTGGCTTCCGCCTTGGAGAAAATTTCACATGTCGCCCAAAACCATCCAATAAAGGGAAACGCTGCAACCAGCCATCTTTTCATTATTAACCCATTCAAAGGGGATTCTTTTGTCAGTTTGTTTTCAACTCATCCTCCAGTTTCAGAAAGAGTAAAAAAATTAAAAGAAATTGCAAAAAAATCTAAATAAATGTAAACATTTATAAGGACTCATTCACAAAAATATTTTGGATGTGAAGAAATGAAACTAGAACAAATCGGACACTGGTCTTTCATTCTAGGAGTAGTAATAGCGATAGTGGCGGGATTAGCGGGAGCTACGTACGCAGGAGCTGCTGCACTGCTTCTTGTCGTGTTAGGCATAATCATAGGATTTCTAAATATCTCTGAAAGAGAAGTGTCAAGCTTTCTGATAGCGGCTATTGCTTTGCTCTTGACGGGAGCAGCTGGTCTGGATAAACTTCCAGCAATCGGTTCATATATAGGACCGATACTGACAAACATCTCAACATTCGTTGCTCCAGCAGCAGTGATAGTTGCTTTGAAGGCAGTGTTCGAACTGGGAAAGAGAAGATAGATTTTTGGATTTTTTAATTTTTTATTTTTGCAAAGAAAAAATGGGTAGTAGAATTTGAGGTCCAAATCCTTTGAAAGCACTTAGAAAAATTCCCGAAGGAACTCCTCCAGTAACTTCCTAGAGACCTGAATTTTCCCATCTACTACTTAATTATTTTTTGATTTTTGAGAATATAAGTGTTTTCTTGCCTGCCAAATATTTTATCACAAAAAAATTTAGGATAGGATAAATGGTAACAGATATTTTTATGTAAGATAAATCTTTATTAATGGTTTTCATATTAGCATTCTTACTTGCTGGAATCATTCTCATACTAGGATTCTTAGGAGATTATCTCTTCAAAAGGACCAGAATTCCAGATGTTTTGATTCTTATTTTCCTTGGTTTTTTGTTGGGCCCTTTATTCAAGGTAATTGATCCTGGAGATTTATCATCAATAACAACCTTATTCGCGTCTCTGGCATTGCTTGTAATATTGTTTGATGGTGGGCTCAATTTCGATTTGTTTAAAGTTTTTCGGAACAGCCCTCGTGCTTTGGTATTGGCATTTCTTGGCATATTCTTTTCAATGATAGTGACAGGTATATTTGCGATTTTTGTTTTGAAATGGAATCTTCTCAACGGACTTCTTCTAGGAGCAATAGTGGGAGGGACAAGCTCGTCGATTGTTTTGCCTATAATCACAAGAATGAAGGTTCATGAAAACATCTCAACTGTGCTCAGTCTCGAGTCAATATTCACAGATGCGCTTGTGGTCGTCATAGCCATCACGTTGCTCCAGCTTCTACAAACTCCTGCAAACGGAAACGAATTCTCTATCATCGCAAGCGGAATAGCAAGTCAGTTCTCGATAGGGATAGTCATTGGAGGTGTGCTAGGTGTTGTGTGGCTCAAAGTTCTCAAACATATCAAGGGCCAGAAATACGACGACATTCTCACGTTGGCAATAGTCATGCTATTTTTTGCGCTAGTAGAACTGCTCAACGGTAATGGGGCTATATTTGCCTTGACATTCGGTCTTGTATTGGGGAATGGACGAATTATTTCAAGAATGTTGAAGATAAGTGATTCTATAGAAGCATCAAAGATAATGAAGAAATTCCAGTCTCAAATATCTTTCCTTATCAGAACATTCTTTTTTGTTTATCTGGGACTAATTTTTTCTGTTGGAAATTTCACATTGCTTGTATATGGTATAATTCTGACATTCATTTTATTGATAACGAGATATTTGGCAGTTTATGTCACTTCTTTAGGAAACCCCATATTGAATGGTGGTAGAAAAATCTTAACACTAATGTTACCAAGAGGGTTAGCAGCAGCCGTTATGGCACAAATTGTGTCAACTTCCAACATTCCTAATGCTTCCATTTATACTGATATTGTTATTACGGTGATAATCGCTTCTGTAGTCATCTCGTCATTAGGATCATTTTTTGCTTCAACAAAACAGCCAGTAAAAACTAGTGAGGATTCGAAGTTATCTTCAAAATAGTATGCCAGTTAGAATTTTTTCATAAGTAAAAGAAATTTTCATTGTCAGAAATGTAAGTTCTATGTTAAATTTTTATTCTTCTATTAGAAAATATTTCAATAATTCTGGTCATTTTATCGATTTTTTTAATTTGGTTAATGAACTCCACGCCATGTTTCGTTAACTTATACACGCTCCTTTTATTTTTTATAATAATCTTGTAGATTAATCTATCTGCTAAAAGGGCCTTTAGATATTTTTGCAGTAAAGGAACAGACAAATTAGCTTTGTAAAGTATGTGTGTAGATTTGGCACCATTCTTACTTCTCCTGATGAAAAAGAGAATGTCACAAATTATTTCCAATCTTGCTCTCTTATATCTCATGAAATTAAAATTAGGAGTGTAAATATATAAAATACTTACATAAAGATACTCTATTTGAAGTTTCGAATAGGTTTATGATAAACATGGTGAATATTACAAAAAAGAATGGCAGTTTACAAGAATTTAGTTTAGAGAAACTCAAAGGTTCTATGGCGAAAGCCGGTGCATCAGCTGAGGCAGCTGGAAAAATCGCAAATGAAATTGCAGGAAAGATAAAAGAAGGTATGCATACTTCTGAGATAAAGTCTATGGTGACCAGTTCGTTGCAAACTGTCAATGCCGCGTGGGCAAATGCATACAGTAAATACGTGAAGGGTTCAACCTAAAACTCTTCTCTTTCCTTTTTTCAGTAAATTTTCTTACACAATTTATTATAATTAAAAAAAATGCTCCCGACGGGAATTTCAGGCTGACTTTCGTGACCTTTTGAACCCGTGTTGCTCGCCAGTTTTATCTGGTGTCGAGCTCGAGAAGCTCGCATCCTTTCGGCCTTTCGATGACCGGACTAGACGACGGGAGCATCTGTTTTGTATCAAAAAAGAACTAGTAGTCACAGCTTTTAAACATTTTATTTTTGCATGTAACGACAGGGCAGAGGCAGACATTTGCTGTAAGTATTGCACGTATATACTGAAAAATATATTTTCCAGAAGATAGTCACAATCTTTACTCTTAGTCGTCTCTGCTGCTCTTGTCGTCTTCCTCTTTGTCGTGAAAAAACTTACTTGTAATGAGAATTGAACTTTGAAGAATAAGGACCGAGATAGCGCTCGATGTTTGTTATTTCGAAGAACTTCTCGTAATCGAGATCGCGGAGCTTCTTGAACTGGTCAGGAGTGTTGAGGACGAACCATGTTTTTCCAAGCGTGACAAGATCAAGCGCGCGCATGACCGGGACGGCGTGTTCTTGCAGGAATTTCGAACGCTCGATGTCGACAGGAAACTCGCTTTCCTTTATGTCGAGGAAATGCTTTACAACTTCGGTATCGAAATAAAATATTCCCGTGTTCACAAGCTCGCTGTCAGTCAATCTGAATTCAGGCTTTTCGATAAAACTGTTCACAACGTTAGTTTTTGGATTGTACTTGATGCGTCCGTACTGGCTGACCTCCATTGATGAACCCATGACGGTTGCAAAAAATCCCTTGTCGAGTCCGCCGAACTGAAACTTTGCTAGCTCGATAGGATTTACCTTGACGATGTCGTCGGAGTTGATGGAAAGGATCGGCTGCTTGCTTGACACGACGCCCTGATCCATGTAGTGCTTTATTACGCCAGCCCTGCCCATGCGTTTGTTCTCAGGCTCGATAAGAGGCACGAACTCGATTCCCGTTTGTTTGCTGATTTCCTTGAAATGATCTACGATGGCTTCAGGCTGATGCCAGAGAGTCAGGTAGAATTTTTTCGCGCCTGCAAGGATGTAGGGAAGGACTGTCCAATGAATCATCGGCCGGAGCTTCTTTCCTATTTCAGTCAGCGGCTTTGGAAACTTTCCCTGCGTGATTGGGAACCATCTCTCGCTCAAGCCGCCTGCGTGTACGACGATTTGTGTGTTTAAGAAATAGTCTCTTGGGCTGTTTATTGCTGGCATAACAATCGCAAAAAAATTTTGTTTTTACTAGATTTAACGCTTTACTTTTTATTTTTTATTCCATCAGCTTGTAGACGACGTCGTTTTCCTTTACCTTGTCGCTGACTTTCAGTCCGATCGACGCGCCTTTCTTCGCCTGCTGGACGTCCTTGTGCTCAATCTGCATCGAGTCGACTGTCTGGGTGACGTTCGTGCCAGGTCCGCTGATCTCGATCTGGTCCCCTACCGAAAGCGTGTCCTCCAAATCGACTATCGCTACCCCGATCTTGCCGTAGTAGTGAACAATCTTTCCAACTTTCTTCTTCTCTGCCTCTCCCACCATTTCTGCCATGTTCAATCACTAATTATGCATCTGTTTTTACGCATTTAAACTTTATTGTGGGCCCGGAGGGATTCGAACCCTCACCCCAAGGTTTCTTCCTTTTTTTTGAAAGACCGAAGCCTTGTCGGCTATCCATTACCGCACGGGTCCTTTACCTTCAGCGAACTCTTCTAAAAAAAGAATTAGTAAATAAACAACTTAAAGTGGCTCAGGCAATTTTTGAGAGGATCAGCCGCCGGATATTTTTTGGATCTGTCTTTATTTTGCTGCGATGCATGACTTCCACAACGAGCTTGTCGATGCTGCTACGTACGCCCGACTGTATCGCAAGCAGGTCGGACGTGTTTTCGTTCACCACGTCGTTGACAATCTCTTCCAAGTTTTTCTCTTTCGGCATGTTGTTCAACTCACGCTCAACACTTGTCTATTGTTTGGCCGTATTTAAAAGTTGCATCTTTTACTTTTTTACGACAGGCCGTCGCTCAAACACGACTAGGAAAGGTAAAGACAACCGACGGTTTTCTTGGAACTTTCCCTCTGCAAGAAAGCAACGCTCGCATCTGCGTGCGAGCAGTTATAAAACCTGCCAAAAAAATTCTTGGCGCGGCCATCGCGCAGCCATAACAGTTTAATTATATACTTGAAAATATATTTTCCAGTCGATAATCATTATCGCTACAAAAAGTTCCAGCGCTGCTCCTGTCGTTTGTTGCAAGAAATTATTTCGATCTTTTCCTGTAGAGATGTGTCAGGCGACCTCTCCACTTCCTCTTCAGGGCCTCGTATGCGTCAAGCAGCTTCATGCCGGTGACTCCGCTGGTCCTGCCGCTCAAGAAATAAAACAATACAACGCCAACCACAATAGCAGCAGCAAGAATGCCGATTAGCGAGTAGTTTATGGTCGCGCCGGCTCCAGCGCACTTGTGTTCGTCAGTGCATGTCGCGTCGGTCGTCTCGCAGAACTTGTCCTTGTAGTCCGCCTCGTCAACACAGCAGTCATACTCGTCTGGGCAGTCGCTCTTCAGGTCGATGCACACGTTGTTGGTGCAGCTCTGTCCGGCCGGGCAGAACTTGTT
>DATEAB010000030.1:0-4742 GCA_035288545.1 archaeon
GTATGCATGCCGACGGCTTCAACCTTTTGCAGAACAACAAACAGGCCGGCTACCAGCTCATACCGCACATGCACTTCCACGTCGTGCCGAGGTTCAAAGACGACGGACTTCCGCTGGGAAACCTGCACCAAGGAAGTTACAAGGATGAGCAGGAGATAAAGGACGTCGCGACGAGGATACGGTTGAATGTAAAGCCGGTGAGGGCTGAGGAGAGGGAGAGAAGCGAAAGGCGTGAAGTGGGAAGGAAAGAGATGAAAAGCAAGGAAAGTAAGGCAGACGCAGATGAGGAAAGCGGAGAAGAGAAGGAAAAGAAGCCGAGAAGCCGAATGCTGAAGAAAGGCGAAGCTTTCATGATAAAGAGAGAAATTGAAATGGCATAATTTTTTTCAACATTAGCTTTTTATACTTAATTTATTTAGTGAAATTTTGGTATTTTTCCGCGAGCGAGCAAGGCAATCCTGGTTAAAGCCCGTGTTTTGTATTCGTCAAGCCTGTATTTCATATGAATCATCTCGTGCAGCAAAACTTCCTCGAATTCCTCTCCGCGAAGGTCATATCTTATCTCAATCAATCCATCATAAATCCACGCTCTTCCCAAAACTCCTTCACCCAAACGGTAGGAAGGAACCTTATGCACACGCACTCCATAATTGTTCGCAATGCTCATAAGGATATGAAATGATTTTTAAATGATAAAAATGTTAGTTTCATTAGAGTAGAATCAAGCGCCAGTAGTCTAGCCTGGTACAGTCGATAAAATTGCAGGAAAGGACATCAGCCTTCCAAGCCAAAGCAGAGGAAAGCTGAATACCTGGGTTCAAATCCCAGCTGGCGCACAATTATTTTTATTTTTTAAATTTTTAATTTAATTTTTCAATTTCTCGATTTTTTAATTCTTAATTTCTGCAAAGTTTTAAAAAACGTTCAAAGAGGAAATGTAAGTTCCAACGATATAGGCAACTATGACCGCAGCAAGCCCAACTGCCAGCATCTCAACTCCAGCGACAAGCCAATTCTTTTTCGTGTAGAAGGTTCGAAGGCTGCCGACGACGAAAAAGCTGACAACCGACACGCCAATCGAATAAGGAAGAGCGGAATGCGCGGGAAGGAAAAAATACGGAATCATTGGTATGAAGGCCGCGAAGACGAACGAAAGGAAAGTGACAAGCGCGATTTTTTCAGGATGCAGATAGAAGCGCAGATGTATTTTTTTGTCGTACTCCTCCTGCGACTTCGACGCCAGGTAGCCGCCAAGACTCATTGAAATGCCGTCGGCAATCATGTTAGCAAAACCGACGAGGATTATTATTTTGTTGTCAAGTCCGGCGACGGTTATGGCAACGATAGCGGCCAACGTCGTCACCATTCCATCATGGAAGCCGTAGACAAAGTCACGAAGTGACTCGCCTGTGTCGTAGCGCTTGTGAGAAACCATTTTACATCATATTTAAATTATTGACTGCCCTAGTAAAAATAGCCTAAAAGCACGCGCAACCTGCACAGCAGGCTCATTCTTACTTTGTCGGTCATCTTGCTAAAGTTTTTAAGCTTTTTAAAGCAAACTATGCTAGCTATATATTAGTTCGGCATTGTAGTTCGGCATTATGAAACTTTGCTAAAAAAGAAGGATAGGTGTCGGTTATATATGTTGCAAGACGCATTGGCAGACGCACTGTCGCAGATAAAAAACGCTGATAAGATAGGTAAGAGAGAAGTAGTCACTCGTGCGAATAAGGAAATCCGTGCTGTACTGACAGTCATGCAAGAGCGCGGCTACATCGGCGAGTTCGAGTTCATCGGCGACGGCAAGTCAGGCAAGTTCCGAGTCGAGCTGAACGGCCGCGTGATAGATGCTAATGTAATAAAGCCCCGCAGTTCTACCCGTGTCGACGAGTTCGAGAAGTGGGAGAAGCGTTTTCTTCCCGCACGCGAGTTCGGAATCCTGATCATCAGCACGCCGAAGGGGATTGTCGACCACAAAAAGGCAATGGAGATGAAAATCGGAGGAAAGCTGTTGGCGTTTGTCTACTAGTTTTGTGGTGTTGGTGGTTTGATATGGTCTTTTTCAAGGAAACAATTGTTGCAGATGGCGTGAATGTAGAAATTTCTGGCAGCCGCGTCAAAGTCAGCGGCCCAAAAGGTGCGCTGGAGAAAAAATTCATCATCGACAAGGACATGAAGATAGAAAAAGTTGAAAACAAAATCAGAGTCTCTTCGACAAGTGAGAGGAGAAGCACGAAGGCTCTTGTCGGCACGATCAACGCACACATCCGCAACATGATTGACGGCGTGACAAAAGGTTTTACTTACCGCCTGCGCGTCATCTATTCCCATTTTCCAGTCACCGTGAAGGTCGAGAAGGACAAAATTCTTATTCAAAACTTCCTTGGCGAGCGCACTGCACGAATTGCGCAGATTGTTGGCAAGACTGAAGTCAAAATCGAGGGAAGCGACTTAGTTCTCAGCGGAATTGACATTGAAGAGGTCAGCCAGACGGCAGGGAACATAGAGCAAGCTGCAAGGATTGTTGGTTATGATAAGAAAGTTTTCCAGGACGGCGTCTACATAGTAAGCAAGGGCGAATGAAAAAGCAAA
The DNA here is from genome assembly GCA_035288545.1 of archaeon. Taxonomy (GTDB): domain Archaea; phylum Aenigmatarchaeota; class Aenigmatarchaeia; order CG10238-14; family SCSR01; genus DATEAB01. Next base: position 2,596 of record DATEAB010000030.1, read on the forward strand.
CGAGGTAATGAAAAATATGACAAATCCAAAAAAGAAACCGAAATTCATTAGACAGCTTGGACAGACACTCGTGAGGCTGAAAGGAGGATGGCGACGTCCGAGAGGATCGCAGAGCAAGCTGCGAATAAAGCAGATAGGGAAAGGTTTCCTCCCTCAGCCAGGATACGGCGCGCCGAAAAATTTACGATACAAACATCCGTCAGGGCTTTACGAGGCTTTGATTCACAATTTGGCAGAGCTGCAGAAGATCGACCCGAGGACACATGCAGCGAGAATAGCATCGTCAGTTGGAAAGAAGAAACGGAACGAAATCGTGAAGAAAGCTGAAGAGCTGAAGATAAAAATTTTGAACAAATAAGGAAAACGTTGAAGAAGAAGCTGAAGATGGAGTTGAAGAAAAATGGGAAGCTTGCAAAAAAGATTGGCAGCAAAAATATTGAAAGCAGGAGAGTCACGCGTGTGGCTGGACCCAAAACAAACGAAAGACATAGAAGCAGCAATCACGGCAGCTGACGTGCGAAAGATGATACAGAAAGGATATGTTAAAAAGCTTCCAGCGATTGTGAAAATGCCGGAAGAAATTGAACGAAGAAGAAGGTATCGCGGAAGCAAGAAAGGAGCGAAACATTCCATCGTGTCGTCGAAAAGAAAGTGGATTTCGACAGTCCGACCTCTCAGACGCATGCTGAAGGAACTGAAGGCAACCCAGCAGATCGACAACCCGACATTCAAACACCTGTACCGTCTGGTGAAGGGAGGAACGTTCAGAAGCCGCTCGCACTTGCGAATTTATCTGGAGCAGCACGGCTTGCGGAAGAAGAAAGAGTGAAAGACATGACAGAGAAAAGAAAACAAAATTACAGAATTTTCAAACGGGAAATAAAAGTTTGTCCTGTGTGCGGAGAGCCGCTCGAATTCGTCGGTGCATCAAGTCCAAACAAGTTTTTCCTGCCGTTTCCTGACCTGAACACATCACAACGTTATGCGTGTGCAAATTGCAATTATGTCGGTTCTGTGGCCCTGAATGTGAAGTCGACAAGAGATATTGAAACCATAAAGAGACATTACGAAATTTTGAAGCGGCAAAAAGTTCAGCCTCAGTTGAAATTTACCCAGGAAACTTTCAACAAAACTTCTTCCTTCATGTGGAAATTTTTCTTCATCATTGTCGTTGTAATGCCGGTAATTTATTTCCTCGGTAGGTTCATTTTCGGGTGAGAAACATGAAAAGCAAGATGAAACCAAGATACAAAATGCATTTCAGACGCAGACGTGAGGGAAAGACAAACTATGAAAGACGATTGAAGTTGCTGGAATCACGCAAGCCCCGCTTGGTCGTCAGGAAGAGTTTGAAATATATCTGCGCTTCTGTTGTCCAGTTCGAGCTGAAGGGCGATAGAACTGTCGCCTCTGCGACGTCGCGTGAGCTGAAAAAGCATGGATGGGCTGCTGCGACAGACAATCTGCCTGCTGCCTACCTAACTGGCATTATGCTTGCGAAAAAGGCAGCGAAGGCTGGAATAAAGGAAGCGATTCTTGACTCGGGCCTTTCACCGACCACGAAAGGCAATCGCATTTTTGCAGTCGTCAAGGGCGCGATCGACGGCGGACTCAACGTTCCGGTCGACGCGGAAATTCTGCCGAGCGAAGACAGGATAAAAGGGACTCACATACAGGGAAAAAGCATCGCGAATGAATTTGAAAAAATTAAAGCGAAGTTGTGATGAAAAGTAGTGATGATGAATGGCCGAAGAAAAAAAAGAACAAGCGAAAGAAGCGAAAGAAGTCAATGAAGTGAAAGAAGAAAAAAATAATGCAGAGCAGGTTGCGATACCAGCTGCAGAGACGCCTGAAGTGAAAGAAATAGAGAAAGTTGCAGTTGCAGTACCAGTAGCACCAACAGCCGTCCAAGAAGAAGTCATTCAGGTGAAATTTCCTAGCTCGCTGGAAAAATGGATTCCGCGAACATCGCTTGGAAAGAAAGTTTTCAGCGGCGAGATCGCTGACATCAACACCGTTTTGGACAGCGGAGTGCCGATACGCGAGCCGGAAATTGTCGACAAGCTCATGCCGGAAATTAAAAACGAAATCGTACTTATAGGCGGTCGCACTGGAAAGGGTGGAGGAGTCCAGCGCATTCCTGTCAA
>DATEAB010000031.1:0-8428 GCA_035288545.1 archaeon
TGGTTCTCCTGGAATTGCAGTGAATGGAAATAATTTTGCTGGAGTTGACGGAAAGAAGCTTTCTCAGGAAGTGAAATGGATTGCGAATTCTACTGATGATGGAAATGAAATGAATCCCTTGATTTTCAAAGTGAAGGAAGAAGTTGATCACGGCCGTTATGCATACATCGGACTTTTCAACAAGGCCGGCCTCAGCAGCATGACGATTGACGGCGAGAAAATTTTCAACAACACGCTTAAGTGGCTGAAGTCCGGAGATGAGGCGTTCGGCGGAAGCAACGACAACACTCCGAGGAAAGGAACGGTTGCGTTCATGTGCAGCAACGACAGATGCAGTTCAAAATATGATGAGGAATTGATAAAGTTTTTGAGAAGCACTGGTTATTCTGTTGATTCGCAGTCCTTGAAAAACTGGTTACTGTCCGACGTCAGCAGCTACAACATGTTCGTCTGTTCGTCGTCACGCAACTGCAAGATACCGGTCGGCTCTAACATATACAACGCCTACATGTTCGGAGGAAAGGAGTTTGTTGAGATAGCAGACACGAGCAAGGCTTACGCCGCTTTCAACTTCGGTTACCTTTCCGACGCTGCACTGAAAAGAAAATCTTCCACAAATGTAAGTTTTGCAAGCGGAGAACCGATAAGCACCGGCCTACCTTCGCTGCTAACTGTCAACAAAAGAAGCAGGGGAATGGCTGCACTTGAAAACCCACTCTCACTTCCTCTGACAGACGTCGCGCACATAAACTTCAAGGGAGTGGACCAGCACCTCTCGACAATGTTTTACGTCGCAGATTCCGGTTCGCACGGCCGCTATCTCTTCGTCGGCTGGGTAGGAAGATTTGATACGAAATATATAACGAGTGACGGACTGATGCTGCTTCAGCGCGGCATTAACTGGGCAAACTGCGGAAGTATTGCCTGCTAAATATTATTTCTTACAAAAATATTTCTTGCTAAAGATTTCTCACGAAAGATGCTAAAGCTAAGCAAATGTTTCTTCATTTCTCTTTTCGGTTTCTTTTCGGCTGCTTCTACTTTTTCATCATCAGGCCATACAGAATGAATGGCAATGATGTCACCATGCCGAAATGCAGATAGCTGTTAGCTCCTGTCGTCAGCTGTAGGTGCACTGCTGAGAAGAGCCATACTATGCCGACCAAGGTCGTCACGCTCCACTTCATCTGCCATCCTGTCAAGAGCATCGCTCCGCCGAATATCACCAGCCACCAGCTAAGCATTACCGGCGTTAGTGAAGACGGGTCAAAGCCCGCAGGAAAGACAGCGCCGAGGTAAGGACCTGCATACGCAATCAATGCTGTTGAAACTATGGCAAATAACGTTGCAAACATCCATAGTTCTTTCTGATCAGCAGATGCTTTTGGCATGGCTCCTTTTCCTATGAGCCATAGCAGCGCGCCGAAGATTATCGCGCCTACCAGCCATGCTGTTGTTCCTAGAGAATTGAAGTAACCTGCTTGAAATGCCCAGAACACAAGGAATATTACTACTCCCAGTCCTGTTTGTCTCAAGTCCATGTTATCTATTCTTTCTTTCGACTTGAATCGGTATATAAACGTTCCTGAACGCTCCCAAACGTTCCTTCCAATCGGAAATTTGTTTCTCTTCAGTAGAAAATTCCGGCGTTTTGTTTTTATCTTTAACAAGCTTCTATTTCTCTGATAAAAATGACGAACGTGATGAATAAAAAAATTTTTGCAGCAGTCCTCTGTTTAGTGATTGCTTTACCTGCTGTTGTGTTTGCCTCTAATTTTGCCTACGTCAAGTCAATTCGTTTTACTCCGATTGCTGATATCGACCTGCTTGAGACTTTTCCCGGCAACGGCATCCCTCAAAACGATCCCACGTGGTTCGACCTTTCCAGTTTCACACAGAGCAAATCTATTTCAAGAATTATTTTGAGGAACGACACGGATCATCAGGAAATTTATTTGTCCATTAAAAATTCTGGAAAACTTACCGTCAACAGCAGGAACATCACTGCAACGATTGAAATTGAAAATGACAACCAAAATATTGAATGCAGCGAGTGGAGCGATGAAGGAATATTTTGCAGCGGGGAAAATTTGGTTGTGAAGATAAAAGGAATTGGCTATAGATGGACTGGCACGATTGACAATTTTGATTTTGAAATGGACGGAGGACTGCTTGGATTTGACAATGCTGAGCTGGTGGGGTATGAAAACTCTGTGGAAGTTCTGCGCGTGAATCTTCCTGCAAGCTCTTTTTCATTCAGCTATTTCAAGCACGACGGGACGAATCGCACTCGCTTCACTTTTGCTGGCGGAGATGCTGAATGGATCAACACTCCGACGACTGGGCTCGGCTCGAGCGGAATTGTTTTCGACTTCAACAACTTCACACAGACATCTCTCGGCGGCCATGGCTACATCCGTCGTTCGTTCGGCTACGGTGGATCAGTCACTCTCAACTTGCAGGGAACTCTTGATGTCAACGGCACGACGCGGCCGATAAGGAACGAGATTTACGTCAACCTCAACAAGCTTCAGTACAGCGACTGCCCGATCTTCAACTCAACAAACATTCTCTGCTACGTCCGCAGCGGCTACATCCATTCGTACATTCCCCAGAGCCGCGACATCACTCTTTGGAAGACCTTCCCAGAAGTTTTCGTTTTGGAAATCGCCGACAACCAAATGAGTCTGACTGCCGGGGAAAATTCGGCTGATGACCTGCTCAGCATTTCTGGCATCGATGTTGCAGATTTTACTTTCGTCTGAAGATAGAAAACAAGTGATAGATATGAAAAATATGAAAACAAAAATTGGAACGCATTCTGTTTTTGCATTTTTATTTTTATTTTTGTTTCTGCTGGGAATTTTGACTTTCACAGTAGTGACTCTTGCAGCCTCGACGCAAACCAAGCGGGTTACCTTTTACGCGATAGACGGGGAGATTGAAAGGCTGGCTGACAGAGAGAACAACACCATAGATTTTGTTGACCCTTCCCCGTTCAATCTTACCAGACTCACAGTGAAAACCTCGAAAGTTTGGGGGACCCTGAAGCAGACTGACGACGGGAACAGGACGTACATCACTGGGTCGGTCACGGTATTTGCCAAGGGCCTTTACAGCGGAATCGGGACAAGCCGCTTTCTCGATGCAAGCTCTAACTCGAACGTCAAGGTGAACGCGTTTGCAAGATTCAACAAGAATTCCGCCAACTGCACCTCATTTGCAAACGACAGCGTTGTATGCACGACGAACGTGTCATACGTCTATGTCTTCATCCCGTCGCACGAGGACCTGAAGTTCTTCCGCGCCCGCCCGGCGAATTTCACGATAGAGATTTCAGGCGGCAAGGGAGGGAACATAACAGTCCATGCAGGAAACACTTCGACAGATGATACCGATAACATTTTGCGAATCAGCGATTACAACATCACAAAATGGAAGTTCAAGTAGAAAGAAATTTTATTTGTACTCTTTTATGACAGGACTGTCAACATCAAGTGGCCTCAGGACAAAATATTCTTCCCTTGACCTTATTTTTTGTTTCGCGAATTCCGCATTTTCTACTTTTCCTTCAGCAACCATTGCGTGCCATATCTTGTAACTCATTTCTCTTGTTGCGAGATATTCCCTCCGAGATGCCTGAAAATCCCTATTGAGCACTCTCTCAGGAGAACTCTCATCACATTTCTTACAGAGCTATAAACTGTTGCTAGGTTTGCCATAAGTTTTATTATATGAAAAGGGATTTAAGTTTTTGATTTCTACAGCTCGATTCCAAACGCCTCGGAAAACTGCTTAATCTTCTTCGCTTCCATCAGGAATTTCTGTCCTTTGTCAGTGATTCTGTAAACTGTCTTGCCGCGCTCGTTTTTCTGCTCGATAAAACCGTTTGACTGGAGCTCTTGCAGGTACTGCTTCATGCGCTTGTGCGATAAGTTTGCCCCGTAAAGGATGTGTGTGGGCTTGGCAGTCCCGTTGTTGCGCTGCAGCACTCGAAGTATGTCTACGAAAATCGTAAGCTTTGTGCGTCGTTCAACTTTCCCTTTCTCGTACTTCACTGTAAAATTATCTTCTGCCAATTCGATTCACCCGGATAAGCATTATCAGCAACGAAACGAAGCCAGCAGCCAGCAACGCGTGCGAGAGAAGGTAGTAAGTCAGGTCGAAAGGAAGCAGCAGTATTGCGACGTGGAAAACGGCCATCAGCGCGAAGGCGGCGAGCACGAGGAACGTGTTTGTTGACTTGAACTTGTAAAAGTTATGCGCGGCGCGGGCCACGACGAAGGCAAGCAGGAACAGCGATGCGATGTGAAAATCGGTCAGGCTCGAGAACCACAGAGGCACGTAAAGCAGATGGAATCTTTTTCCAGTGTTTTTAGGGAAATAAGTGACGAAAAGCAGGACATAGGAAAGCAGAGAGGTGACGTAGTAAAAGTTGAAGGCCTGCCTGTTAAAAACGTTCAGGGAAATGCCAAGCTCCTCTCGGAAGTAGGACTGGTAGTAGTAGGTATACACGCTCGACAGCGTAAGTGCGAGGTAAGCGACACCGAGAACTGCAAAAACTACGGACAGCATGGCGAATTTCTTCGACTTGCTTGTGCGGTAAAGTCGAAAAGAATAATAGCTGACTGCAAGGCTGACGGCTGCAGAGGCGAAGTACGCCAGCCCGCTGAATATGTAAAACCAGACCGGAATGAGCACTTCTAGCGGAGAGCCTGCGATTGTTATCAGTCCTATGTCTGCCATGTCTACCAACTTCTGACCATTTATTAAAGAAACAGTAAGACTTTTAAACTCAATGATTTTTGTGTTTTCTTATGTTTTGCATGCTTTTCAGGAAGGGTAGGAAGGGAAAGTTTCAAGAAAACCGCAGGTTGTCTTTATCATTACGCCGAGTGTCAGCGCTGCTCCTGTCGTAAACTATAAAAAATTCCAAAAAACTTTCCTATTGTTTTCCTATTGCGTAGATAGAACAGGCGTCCGGACGAAAAGTTCACAACCGGGATATACCCTCTGCGGCAATGAATTGTTAAGGAAAAAGAAAGGAAGCACCCGGATAAGATCGTTTACGGGCCTTCGATCACAAAGCAAAAAAGGTCCAAATCCAGTGATGCGTTTTCGGCGCGGAGGAATTTTATTTTTCAATCTTTAATTTCAAAAAAAATCGGAAAAACGTGGTGCAAGAAATGCAGCAAACAAAGATGAATGGAACGAAGATGAAGTACGCTTGGGACATAACTGCGGAAAAGGAATTTTCTGAGAAAGAGCTGACGACGATAAACCAGATTTCTGAAATGCTCAGCGGCGGCGGAAACATTGCCGAGTTGAAGAAGAAGATGAAGTTCATCGCGATGGTTTAATTTTTATTTTGAAAAAATATATATTTCCTTGAAGAAATTATATTCAGAAAAATTGAAATAAAACAACTATTTTTTTCTGTATCCAAATAACTTATCATACTTCCTATGGTCCAATATTTCAAGAATGAAACAAAGAATTTCAACTTGCGATCCTTTTAATGTGTAAAGCATTCTCCAGAAACCTGTCAAGTCAGCAACCCACAAATTATCGACTGGAAATTTCTTTGGTATGAGTCTCTTTGGAACAGAACTTCCGTACTGAGGGTTTATTTTTATCAGCTCAATCTTCTGCTTAATCGATTTTAGCAATTGCTGATTTTCAGAGTTTTCTATGCCTTTGGATTTTTCTTCTGCAACTACCTTATTCAATCCTTCCCATTCTTCAGCTGCATCATCAATAAAACTTACTTTTACCGGTCTCATGCTTCAATTACCTTTGCTCTCTGGATCATTTTAAGAAATTTGGGATTGTCATTAGCTATCCAGCTTATTCCCTTTCTTCCTATCAGTATTGAGCCTTTGTTCTCCAGATAGGCAAGTATTATTCTTAGGGATTGATCCATAACCTTCTTTGGCAAAGCTCTTTTCAACCCTTCCAAAGATACAGGACCGTCTTGCTTTCTCAAGGTATCCTCAACCATTAGGACAGTGCTAAGAGTGGGTGAATGAATGATTTTGGTTACATTCAGATGTATTTTTGTTCCTTTTTCTTGAGCTGTTTGTTGCATATATATCTATATACATATATTCCCATATGTATTTAAAGATTTCCATATTAATGAATTCAACCATATTTCCTTGAATAAGTTACATCCAGAAAAATTAATTTACTGATCTAAATCTTTGGAAGGCTTGCCTTGATTTTTATCTTGCTGACGTCCAGTCGGTCGACGTCGAGAATGTCGTTGAATATTTCTCCGCCCTGAACAGTTGCTGTGTTGCCGTTTATCTCGACCCTTATGTTGTCAAGAGAAATCCTCTCTCGCTTGAAGGGCTGCTCCCTGTCGATGAAGAGCGTGCCGCGGCCAACGCACTCGAGATGAGTCGGGTCCGTGCCAGTCACGCAATTGTCAAGCGTGTCAAACACAGCGGAAATCTGCACAGGCACTTTCTTGTAGAAAATTATCGGTTCGCTGCTCCAGAAGCGGAAACGGAATATTTCCTCAGTCACACTGCCCTTTGTAAAGAACTTCATGTTTCCGACGATTCGCCCGCTCGGACGGCAGTCGAAGAAGCCGTTAAGACTGAATGAATCTGGCGAATACTGGCTTAGGTCAAAGCTTGCAATGTCAAGGGTATTGATAATTCCGCCTGGCGCTCTTGCAGTATTTTTTGCAGTGACATTCCACAGCATGTTATGCACATGACCATCCTGACACCTGACCAAATAATCTAAACCGTCAGCTCCGGAAAATGGAAATCCTCCAACAACACCAGAAATGAGCAAAATAAAATCAGTCGCCGACGCAGGCGGACCGAAGCAATTCGCGTCCGCAGTATTCCTATCAAACCTAACATGAGCAACATCGTTTATTACAGTGAAGAATCCCTGGTCAGCAGGCACAGGCAAGAAGCATCCGTCACTTGTGTCGAGCTCGACAGTGCTCAAGTCGATGTCGTTAACGTCAGCATTAGTAAATTCTAGCTGGCAAATTATGGAAGAAACACTGCTCCCGACGAAAAGCGCATCAGGAATGCAGTTGATGGTTGCAACAGGGGCAACAGTAACTTCAGCTTCAACTTCATTCCCATTCCCATTTTGTGCCATGACGCCAGCTAAAGCTAAGTAAGAAAAGATAAAGAGGGGCAGCAGTAGAATTATTGCTACCCTTAAATTTAGCTCTACTTTTTTCTCCATCTTTTTCATTTATTTCCTTCTTCCTTTTTACTTGTAGTTAAGTCTACTCGTAGCTGTAAAAAATTCACTAGCTACTCATCTTTGGAAATTTATCCAAGTTGGTCGCAGCCGAACGTGAATGTTATTGTTTGGTCGTAGTCGTCTGCTGGTTGATCAGCTGGAACTGTTACTTGGAAATCTACTGTATCGCTTGCATCATCCGCTAAAGATCCTCCAAAGACAGAGGTACCTGTAGATAAGGTCAAGTCTGTAAATCCAGAACTATCGTCGTAATCGGTCTGTGTTACGTCCATTGTATTTAATGGATTCGTTCCTTCCCAATCTATTCCATAGACATCTAGACTTGTTATATCTGTATTACCGTCGTTTGATGCTGTAACAGTTTGAGGACCCAAAGTTTGTTCGTTACTTGTTCCGTCTGTTGAACCGAAATTAATCGGTGTTGGCGTGACTGAAAATTCACAAACGGCTTCTACTGTTAGAGTTGCTGTTACTCCTGTATCAGGAGCTAATACTGGACTTGCTGTTAGCATTACTGAATAAACCGCTGCTACTATTCCTGCAATTAATTTTCTCAATTTTTCACCTCCTTTTTGGATTTATTGAAATATCAAACTTACTGAAAATAACAAATGCAATGAAAATCACAACTCCTGCTCCGATTGCCGCGAACAGAATGAAATTTTCGCCAAGCAATGCTGCAAATCCTGTAACTTCGCCTGCTTCTTGCGCTTCAGATGTTTGCGCTGTAGTTTTTTCTGGTATCTTTCCTCCGTATTGCGGCACGAGGATTTGAACGACTTTCCTTGCCTGGACGTTTATCTGCACTTGGCCAGGCGAACCTTCCTGCAGTGCGTACATGAAGCCAGTGATGTTTCCGCCGAGCGAGCCGTCGTAGTCAGCAGGAATCGTTGCTGTCACGTCGACGTACGTCAGTTTTTTCGGAACAAGTTCGAGCGAAGTTGGAAAGGTTAGAAATTGCGCTGCGTCTCCTTCTGCTCTTATCGCCACAGTTATTGTTTCATTACCGTTGTTGAGCAGACCGAACCGCGAAGAGTTGCTGGCACCTACGTCGACAACAATACGAACTGGCCCTGCTGTCAGACCCAAAGCGAAAGCAGAACTTGATGTAAGTAAAAATGCAATCAAAGTTATTGCTGAAATTATTTTTATTTTTGTTTTCATTTTTCAACACCCGAATGTGAAAGTA
>DATEAB010000032.1:0-7808 GCA_035288545.1 archaeon
GCTGAAAATGAGAGAATTGTAAGTGCTACTCGAGTCTGGTCGATCGGAATCCCGATGAAGCAACCTATTGGCATATTTTAACCTCTTAACCTGCCTTGGCCTTCTTCCTTGCAAATCTTTCGTAAAAGTAATTAACTGCGACATCGCCAAAGTTCTCGACAAGCCTGTCAACAGTCTTCGCGACTACAGAATTCTCAAAATCGCCTCTGGTTATTTTCGGCAGATAGATGTAATGGTAACCACCGCGCCCGACTTCTATGCTTCTCGTAACAAACTTCTTTTTGTGGAGCCTGTCGAGAATAACCGCAACGCTTGTCAGCGCAACCTTCCTCTTTCCCTTCAGCCTGCCGTAAACATCGCGGACGCGGACCTTCTTTTCAGTCCACAAAATTTTCAAGACGTCGGCTTCCAGCGGGCTGAGAAGAGTCTCCAATCCTTTTCTCTGCAAGCGGATTCGTGATATGACAACCATGTTAAAAACCATGTTATCTTCATTTTATTTAGAAGGGAAACGGATAAATAGTTTTACAATTTATGTAAGTCTTTCTGCCTCAGAGAATTCATGTTTTGTAGGAAAAATCCGGCTAAATTATGAAAAATTGAAAGCTTAAATGGGTTTTCCTCTATAACGTTTATATACCTTCGCACTTAAAATAATTATTAAAGTTTTACAGTATTTGTAAAGCAAACGGGTTTTATCATGCCAAGAAAGGAAACAAAAACCAGCGGCAGCGGAAAGAGAAACTGGCTAGGTCATCTATTACTTTACGCGATTTTGATAATTGTCGGATATCAGGTTTTCGTTTTAGTCTTCGGCTCTGGCGCTCTTTCACTCGCCGGAATCAATTCTGGAAACATACCTCTTTTCGATCAGCTTGGCGGAGTTGCAACTCATTCAGGAGTGAGCGGCACAGTCGGCGGAGTGGGAAAAGTAAGTGGTTTTCCTTTGAACAATGAAGGTTATGAAAAACTTTTGGAAGCAGATAGGACAATTGTTTTGACAGATGAAGAGAAGAAACAGTTTGCAGGTTTTGATACAAGACTTCCATGCTGCGGTTTTGGCATAACTTCTGAAGACGAAGAAAACGATTGTAGATGCGGACATCATGTGGCTGATGCCGGATTGATAAAGATTGGAATAAAGAAAGGTGCTTCCAGGGAAGACATACAGGCAGAATTGGATGCATGGAAACCAATTTTCTATCCAATCTGCGGTCAGCAGCCAGAGCTTTGTGATGCAAACGGTGATGGTAGATGAAAATCAAAATTATAAAAACTTTGGCACTAATAGGAATTTTACCAATTCTAATAATTTTTGGATTTTTAACTTTATACTTACCGCAAACATCATCTGAACATGTAGAAATAAAAAATGAAAAATTTCTTTATTTAAGCTCTAATGGCAATGTTTTCTGCTTCGGACCAGAACGAATTTATTCGATGTCTGATGATGAGCTTTTGCAGGGATCTTGTTGCGATGAAATGGTTCTGCATAGATATGAAGAGCAGATTGAAGGTCTGAAAAAATATTCTCATATCAGTGCAATACCATCCGATCCCTATAACATATCTGTAAACCAAGCAAAAGAGTTATTGAATTTTGATAAAAATATCGTTTTAACTCCTTTAGAACAAGAAACTTACAATGAAGCAATGAAAATGTCTGATGAAGGAGGGCCTTGCTGTTGCATGTGTTGGAGATGGTATGTTTACGAAGGTCTTGCGAAGTATTTGATTAGAGAATATAAGTTCAACGCTCAACAGGTAGCAGAAGTTTGGAATTTGTCTGATGGTTGTGGCGGAGAAGGTCATGCTACTGGAGTTCATGCTTAGCAAAAAAGAAGAGGTGAATTGAAATATGAAAACAAAAGAAATGTGCGGAGGAAAGGGTGGAGGTTGCCCAAGCTTTCAGCCCAAAGAAGAATTAGAACAAAAATAACAAATAAAAAATTAATGAAAAAATTAATGAGTTGGTAAAAATGGAAATTAACATAGAAACAAAATTTTTGGATGGTTTAAAATTTGTATTTGAAGAAAAAAAATATGTTCTTTTGGTAGTTAGTTTAGCACTTGGTATTGGCTTCTTTTACGCATTGTCGATAAATTTGATTTACGTCCAGCCAACTTTCTTTATTAATTATTACAGATTATTTGATGATGGATTTATCAATCTGGTAACAGGAATTTTATTTTTGCTTGCTGTTCCAATTCTTGCAAGCCTTACAATTACTCTTTTTGTTTACAAACTGAACCAATTTAGAAGATTGAAGAAAAGCTACAAAGAAGCAGGTATGGGCGGTGTAGGAATGTTTGCTGCGTTATTCACTTCAACATGTTCTGAGTGTGTTCCATTGTTTTTGTATGCTGCAGGCGTTTCATACGGACTTTTTGCAGCGACACTTTCTCCATTTGTAATTTGGACAAGAGTATTGGCAATATTAATTCTTGGAATATCATTTTATTACGCTTCGCGAGAAGTAACTAATCTTTGTAAAATTGACATGAAAAGAGAAGAGGGGAGGTGAATGAGTGAGAATAGAATTTGACGTGACAACGCTGATAATGATAGCAATACTTGCGCTAGTTACAGTGCAGACGCTTCAGCTAGTAACGCTTTCATCGACAATATCGACTCTGCAAGTTGGCGGAGCAGCAGCTGCTACAAGCGCGGCACAAAGCTTGGGTGCAGGAATTGGAGCTTGCTAAGTTTTTTATTTAGATTTATTTTGTTCATTTAAGCAAGCTAGAAAGCTATATTTAAAAGTTAAAAGAATACTTACTCATTCACTGACAAAGATATGACGATGAGAGATGACATTAAAAGATGATAAGTAAAAGATGATAGAATGAAAGGAAGAAAAGTAAGAAGTACAGGAGTAGGGGGATTGAAAATTGAGAAGACTTCTACGTTAACAAAGGCAGTTCTGCTTTTCCTAGCTGGCATTTTGCTTATTGAAATTTTCGTGACGTGGAACGTTACAAGCACAATTAACGAAAAATCAAGGCCTGCGGATTTGGAAATAATAAGCATTTCCGACAGCAGATGCGCAGAATGCACTGCGGCCACTTCGCTGTCAAATCTGGTCGAGGAAAACAACAATACCAATGTGAAATCTGCCAGAGACGTTGACTTTTCTTCTGCAGAGGCAAAGAATTTGATTGATCAATATCATATTGAAAAGATTCCTGCCGTGATTGCCACAGGAGAGTTCAAAAAGGATAATGTAGTTTTTCTTTGGGGCGAGCTCGGCGCAAGGATGCTGGACAGCGTAGTTGTTATCGAGGCAACGCCACCGTATGTAAATGCGACGAACGGCAACAAGGAAGGACTCGTCTCGCTCATATCGATTGTCGACTCGACTTGCAAGGACTGCAGTAGCATGATAAGCTTTGTCGATTCGCTCAAGCAGGCAGGCGTGAAAATTACAAGCGAAAGGCAGATTGAGTACAGTACTCAAGAGGCTCAGGCGCTGATCTCGTCACAGGACATTAAAAGAATTCCAGCGGTCGTTCTTTCTCGCGACATCATCGCGTATGACGATATCAGGCAGTTTATTTTGCAGACAAATGGAACAGAGAGGCAAGGATTGTACGCATACCACGCAACCACCCCGCCATATCTTGACTTGCAATTAGGAAAAGTGGTCGGGCTCGTCTCAGTCATTTATATCACTGATAACTCATGTGCTGATTGTTATGACGTTACTCAGCACAGGGCAATTCTTGAGAGATTCGGTGTAAGCATTGCTAACGAGACGACGTATGACATAAGCAGCTCGGCAGGATCAGAACTCAAAGCAAAATACAACATAACGAAAGTGCCAACACTTATTTTCTCGCCAGACGGAGCTTATTACGCCGCGCTCAGCCAAGTCTGGCCGACAGTCGGAACGATTGCTAATGACGGATGGTTCATTTTCAGAAGCACCGAAGCTATGGGAACTTACAAGGATCTTTCTTCTGGCCAAGTCGTTTCATCAGAAAGTTAGAAGTTAGGAATTTTTATGGCAAAGGAATTTCATTGCAGTGTTTGCGGAAGAAAGTTCGAGACGAAGCAAGCCCTCGATCAGCATGTGCGCGACGCGCATAAGAGAGCTGAGGAGCATATAACCACTAAAAAGAAAACGTCTAAAAAATCAATTGCCGTTTATGTCGGCGTTTTAGTTGTTCTTGCTTTGATAGGTTACGGCGTTTATTCTTTTGTGACTAACGTCGATACCCACATCGGTGCTGTAGGTTCAACTCACACTCATCAAGACGTGAAGATTTACGTTAACGGCCAAGCAATCGATCTGACGCAAAGTAAGTATCAACTCAAAGCACGACACACACATTTCGAGGGTGGCGATGGCGATGTTAATCACAAACATGCAACTGGCGTAACAATCGCAGACATGATAAAGCCTCTGGGGCTCTACGTAAGTAAGACATGCATAAAGGGCGATGACGGACAGACCTATTGTGGCAACGCGGACAAGTCGCTGAAAGTTTATGTGAACGGCCAGCTTGTAGACGATTGGGAAAATTACGACACGAAAGACCTAGACAAGATTTTAATCAGCTATGGAAACGAAACACCTCAGCAAATTCAGCAACAACTTGCAAGTATAACTGACAAAGCAAAGATCGAGTCGGGAACCGCGGGAAGCGAATTGCCAGAACATGTGACAGAAGCTCCAGCTTAAACAACATCTGAATGATTTTAATTATGAACTTCGACGAGAAAGTTTGGCAATTGATGAAAAAAATTCCTCGAGGCAGAATTACCACTTACAAAATTATTGCAAAGAAATTAAATTCAAAGGCATATCGCGCTGTCGGCCAGGCATGCAAAAGAAATGAAAATGCTCCTTACATTCCTTGTCATCGTGTTGTCGAGTCATCTGGCAAAGTTGGAAATTATTCTGCCAGCGGTGGAGCAAGAAGAAAGATTGAACTTCTTAAGAAAGAAGGAATTTCTGTAAAGAATAATAGGATTGAAAATTTCGAAAAAGTTTTATATAAATTCTAGATTAAGTGCGGGAGGTGAGATTTGAACTCACGAACTCACTAAGAGACTGGCCCCTGAAGCCAGCGGAATTGACCAGACTATCCGACTCCCGCTTTGCTATGAAACTTGGAAATCAATGCAGACTTTCCATTTTCTTGGACTGTATTCAGTTATTTTATGCTCATTTAAAATTTTGCATTTCTTCTTCATCTTGACACAGGCTTCCTCCACAAGGTTTCTTGCCGTTGGAAAATCTCCTTCTTCAACAACCGCGTAAAAGTGAACGACGCCGCCAGTTTTTTCTCGAAGACATCTTATGGCATCTTCCAAATAATTGGCTGCGAATAGAGGAAGAGGCATAACGACTCTGTCGCACTCGCCGTAGAAATGAACAGCTTCTTTTCTGACATCGCCATGAATTATCTTTACCTTATCCGCAATTCTGTTTATTCTGGTATTTTGTTTCGCATATTCAACGGCGTCAGGATTTATTTCAATCGTAATGATTTTTCCGACGTCTGGCTGCTCGCTGGCAATCGCAATCGCATAAGCCCCGACTCCTGCAAAGAAAACCATAACAACTTCTCCACGCTCAACCTGTTGTGCGATTCGCTGTCTTTCTGTTCCTTCACGCGCCGAAAAATATGTCTTCTGCGGATTTACTTTCAGCAAGTAACCGTGTTCTTTGTGAAGAACTTCTGTCTCTGGATTTCCTGCAATTAACTCGTACTCTCTCGTGCGGAACTCTCCCTTTCTTGCAGTTGCCTTGTTCAAAACTGACTTGACACTTTTGTTGGTGTGCATGATTGTCTTGCCAATTATTGCTTTTCTGTCGTCGAGCTCTTCAGGAATTTCCACAATTGCAACAACCTTTCCATCGCTTCCGACAAGCTCGAAGGAGTTTGGCGCGAACTGCATTTCCTCGTCCGTCAGAATTTTTGCCAGAAGAGCTCTCAAGTTCTGCTTCATTTTTTCACTTTTCTTTCATTTGCAAAATAATGAGTGTCTTGTCGTCGTTGTAAATCGTCGGCCTCTCGCTAGCCTTTTTCACAATTGCTGCGACTATGTTGCGAGGAATTTTATGTTTCTTTATCAGCTGATAAATTTCGTCCTTGCTCATCATGTCTGTTATTCCGTCACTCGCTATCACTACATACATGCCGGCGCCGAACTTTTCCTCGCTGTAATGGATGTTGAGGTTTTCCTGGCCGATTGCCTGTGCGAGCGAGGCAGTGCCGAAAATTCTGTCGTTCCCCGTCATTCGGAAAATCTTCTCCCCATTCGCAAGATAAACCGGAGAGTCGCCAACATTTGCAATCTTTATTACATTGTCGTTGACATGAACTGCTGTAAGAGTCGTGTAACCCATGACATTTTTTTCCTTGTCCTTCAATATTTGATCATTTACTTCCAGAAAGCAATCCAGCAACTGCTTGTCGCTTTTAAAAAATTTCTGCAGATATTTGCACGAATGGACGGCGGCCTCCTTTCCCCCGCGCGGCAGAGTCACCCCGTCGGCAACAACGAAGAGATTTTTCTTCTTGTCAATCAACATCGCGTCTTCGTTGAACTGATGATCGACTCCTTTCACGCTTTTGCCGAATACTGACAGATTCAATTTTCCGACCTAATGAATATCTTTGTTATTGTTCTATAATTGAATTATGCTTTCGCTGATAGGACTTGGATTGAACGACGAGAAGGACTTGACGCTGAAAGGAATAGAAGCTGCGAAGAAGGCGGAGAAGGTTTACATCGAACAGTATACAGGAGTCTGGCATGGAAGCTTGAAGAAGCTGGAGAAAATTGTTGGAAAGAAAATTTTTGTTTTGAAGAGAAAGGATTTGGAAGACGATGCAGAAAAAATTTTAAATGAAGCAAAGAAAATTGACGTGGCGATTTTTGTTCAAGGCGATCCTCTTGTCGCAACTACTCACAATGCTTTGATACTCGAAGCAAAAAGGAAAAAAATCAAAACAAAAATCATTCACAACTCTTCAATTATTTCTGCAATCGCTGAAACCGGGCTGCACATTTATAAATTCGGCCAAACTGTAACAATACCTTTCCCAGAAAAAACTAAAGGGGCTTTGCCCGAATCTGTTTATGAAGTTTTAAAAGAAAACAGGAAAAGAAAACTTCACACATTATGTTTACTTGACATTGATTCTGAAAACAAGCGATTCATGTTACCGCAAGAAGCTGTAAGAATTTTACTTGAACTCGAGAAAAAAAGAAATGAAAATGTTTTTACGGAAAAGACAAATGTTTTGGCGATAGGAAAATTAGGAAGCGAAAAGCCTATAATGGAATACAGAAGCGCAAAAGACATGCTTAATTCTTACTTCAGAGTTTATCCTTCCGTTATGATTATTCCAGGTGAGTTGCATTTTACAGAAAAAGAATTTTTACTTTGAAACGATATTTATCCTTGCTTAATTCTCCCTGTTTTTACTGCATGCTCCAAAGTTTCTTGTTCAGGCCTAGTCAACCAATAAATCACAAGAACAGTGAGAATTAAAATTCCGATTATCACCCAGTCTTGAGGGGAAAGTCCACCAAGTGAAATCCCTGGAAGGTCAATCCCTGGAAAGATTGCAAGTCCGCCACTTTGTATAAAAACTCCTAAAGCGATTAATGCAGCGATTGGCAGCGCAAATTTAACAAGCTTTTCGAAATTTGGAATCTTTTCTCCTCCTCCGAGAATCGGAAACAGGACAAAGAAGATCATCCCGAAAGCGATGAGCGTGAGTATGATGAGAGCGGTGTTGCTGAAGAAAGTTGAGAGGAACTGCGCGAAAGTGATGCCGACTGGGGT
>DATEAB010000033.1:0-12009 GCA_035288545.1 archaeon
GTTTTCATTTTCTTGCGTGTTCTCTTTCAAAACACCTTTTTGGAAAAATATAAAATCACGAAATCCTACCGGTCCGCCGCAGTTTTCTATCTCCCCCAAGCATCTCACAAAAGGCATGTCCTGCTTTTGCAACAATTCGCCTTTCGCTTCTGTAATAGCCGCTTTTATCGCATTGTCTTCCCCGCACATTTTCCCGTTCGTGGCTTTGTCAAGGCAAATATCACGGCAATTCCTCTCCTGACCGCCAACCAAAATCGTCAGCTCGTTAATCTCGCTCGCATCGCATCCCTTCGCGCATGAATAATAAGAGCATTTTATAGCTGCTTCGAGCTTAACTGCCACTGGTTTTTCATATTCGCCAGTTAAAATTAGAATACTGCCAAAAACTTGTGGAAAGAATTGAGGTAACCAAACGAAAAGAAATGTAGCTGCTACAATAACAACTAGAACAATAAGAATTAAATCAACTGTTCTTTTCGACCAACCTTTCATTCTCAATTTTTTTTCATTCGGTTTATTTTGCCAATTTTTCATTTTCATCCACATACACCCCAACAAAATGCCGCGCAGATTGGATTCGGCGACGCAGGACCGCATTGAAACATGTTACAGCAAATAGGTTTTTTAATTCCTCCAATGATACTCTCTACAGCCTTTGAAATAGATGGAACGAATTTGTATAGAAAAAGGAAAAGAACTGCCAAAGCCATAATCGCAACAATCACTGCAACTGCGAAATTCGACCACGGCATTTTTTCACATCTTTTATTTGCTATTTACTTTTTACTTTCAATTTTTTATTTTGTAAGCCCTCTTTCGAGGAACACCTTAATTTCATTATAGCCGATAAACAAGAAAAACCCGATAAGAGCAATGGAAAGTATCAAAACAATAATAAACCACATCATGTAATCCGTATCTCCCTTCAATCTTTTACTTTTCTTTTCATTTTTATTTTCATTTTTCAAATCATTCACGTCCCTAATTGCTCGGCTGCTGGAATTAATGAATTGAAGCCGGTGAACGTCAGTAGCAGCACGACTGTATAAATTATCATTCCGTAGAGCAAAAGTTTTCCGAACGTGTACTTGCGCTGGAGCCTTTCGTCACCGTAGCGAATTATGGCAAGAAATATTGCCATCATACCCAGCACCTCGAGCAGGTAAATCCCGACAATCAGTTGGAAGTATTGTATCGGTATCAGCTTGTTCAGGTTGATGATTGAATCGAAAATGCCGCTTCCTGCCTGGCCGAACGGCCCGTAGGACTGGAACGAACCTTTGATTTTGTCCAGCGACACCTTCAGCACGCTTAGCAGATTGACGACCATGGCGGTCATAGCGACGACTATTCCGGCCGACAGCGGCGCGAGAATCAGCGCCTGCATCTGCATGGTCGACGAAACATCCTCAAGCAAGTCCGTCATCTCTTCCTCCACGTCGTGCATGTTTTTCAGGTAAGTTGCAATCGACAGCATCGCATCGGAAAGAACTTGCGTCCCGCCCTTTGAAATTTCAGTCACAGCATGCATCACAGCCTCGATCAGCCGCGACGGGAAGTAATTTATCGCTCCGCCGTTTTTATCGAACACCGCGCCCTGGAAGGTCATGCCAAAAATTTCCATGTTGTACAAAATTTTCTCAAGCATTTTCGCGATCTTCAGCTCTCGGATGCGCGGCAGGCTTTCCTTCAGCGTGTTTTCAATCGGCAGACCGCGTGTCAGCTGCTGGCCGAACTGGAACAAAACCTCGCCAAGCTCCGACTCAATCTGCACTATCTCGTCACGCATCTTCATTTTGTTCAGCGTCGTGAGGAATGAATAGAGTATCATACCTGCAGAAATTCCCCATGTTATTAGCAGGGAAAAAAGCAAGACGTTCAAGCTGAAAAATTCCTTCGCTATTGAAAGTTCGTAGTAGCCAAATGCAGACAAGCCGACCGAGAATGCAAGCGAGATGAAAAGAGGGAAGCTCAGCAATTTTTCCTTCGCAAATGCTGGATGGCGCGACAACTCTGGTTGGTGAAACGTTGCCGGCCTTTTTTGCAGATACGTGTGCATCATCCAGTAAATCACGATCGGCAGTATGATGTTGTAGCCGAGGACGAGAAACGCTGGCTGAATCAGGTCAGGAAGGAAAATGCTCATTATCGGGAAGAACACGAGGCCGATTACGGGAAGCAAAATCCCAAGCGCGTTAAGAACTGTCAGCGGCGCCTTGAGGTCCTGCGCGTAATGCTTCATTCGTTCCTTGGTGCCTGTCAGCACGACGTTGACCGCCTCGTTCAGAACCTTGTTGCGACGCTCGGCCGACTCGAAAAAAGATGACTTGATAAGGAAAATTGCCTTGGTGAATTCCTCGTTCTCCCTCTTCCATTTCTCCATGAAGGGATCGAGCGCGTCCATCATCGATACCTGCTTGCCTGTGTAAACGTCCCATAGAATTTTCTTGAGGTCTCGTGCAAGCGGCCCTGTGAGGTTCGTGGCCGCGAATTTTATCGCGTACTCGATGTTCGGTATTACTTTCATCGCGATTGTCATGTAAACTATCGCGAGTACCATCTCGCTGCTTGCGCGGATTCGAAAAGACGTTGCAACCATCAGCGGCAGGGAGTAAAGGTAGTAGAAGATTGCGAGGGCGAAAGTCGCGACAAGAATGATGTACGCTGGAGTGAGGATATTTACAATAAAGCCGATGCTGAGAAAAAAAGCAGGAAAAAGAATCAGAAAAAACAACGACAGTGAAAAAGAACCGCGCGGAGTGAGGTTCATGTGGGCGAAATTGATTGCCTCTTGCAGCTGCGTGGTGTTCGGAGGATCAATCGGTATAAGACCTTCAAAGCCGGCGCACATGCTTTCGTAAAAATTCATCCTCCTTAAACGAAACTCTTCAAGAAATTCCTCATATTCTTTCGAAAGTTTTTGCTCCATTTGACTATCACGCAACAATTTCACACATCAAACAACAATTTCAAACAAAAATTTCAAGTAACAATTCTTCCAACTCTTTCCATCGCTTCCTTTGTCTCAGGTTTCGCTTTCAACTTTTCCTTGAACCATTCCAGCCATTTCTCATAAATCATCTTCGAGTCGAGCGAGCCGACTTCCTGCCGCACTTGGTCAGAAAACAGATGAAACATTTCGTTGCTTTCCACGGTCGTGTCGGCCTCAAGCGAGTCGAGCCGCCCGAAACGAGTCGCGTAATCGACCTGCGTCTGCTTGATTTTCGTGCGAAGCAAAATGTTGTCCCACACAGCATCCCAGTGTCCATGCCATTCGCGAACGCGTTTGGCAATATCATTCAGCACAACGCTCTCCCCGTCAACCAGAATGTCAGTCGGCTTCAGCCTGTCCTCTCGCGCGGAATATTCCATCAACGTCACAAAGCCCCCTTCGTCAAGTGGATCGGTCTTCCACTGCTTTCGGACCTCTGTCAGATCCAGCGCGCGCCTGTAGCGATGAATTCCGTCGGGTGACCTCAGCACGCCTGCGATTGTAATGATGTCGGTGGCTTTGAAGCTTGTCAGAGGCACGCCAAGGTCGTTGACTACTCGATCAAAAACTCCATAAGCCGACTCTCCGTGAATTGTTCCTGCCACGACATTCGCAAGCGCGCCGATTCGCATCGCCTCGTACAGTGCTTTCGCTTCAACGCTCCTCACCTCGCCCACTATCAATACCGAATCGCCGAGACGCAACGCAGTTCGCAGAGCCTCGTCAGCCGGAAGCTCTGCCTCTACTCGAGTGATGACAGAACGGGATTTCATGCGTTCGACATTGAAGCCAAGCTGCCTCAATGCGACTATCGGAAGTTCGAGTGTGTCTTCAACGGTGATGATTCTGAATTTCCTCATCAGCTCTAGCATCATCGCGCTGAGCAAGGAAGTTTTTCCGCTGCTCCTGCCGCCTGCGACGAGAATCGAACGTCCGCCGTCGATGACAAAACTCATCACGCCTGCGTACAGCGGGTCGATGAAGTTTGCGTTGATGAAAAGCGGAAACGTCCATGGCTTGTCACGATGCCTTCTGAAAGCATAGCCAAGTCCCTCAGGCGAAAGCGTGCGTGTGATTGCGGCAACACGTGCCCTGCCGCCAGGAACAATCAGCTCGGTGTCAAGAACGGGATTCGCCTCGTCAAGCGGACGGCCGCTGTAAAGTCGGAAACGGGTCGCCCATGCCTCCGCGTCGTCGCGAGTAGGAATCAAGTTTGTCTCGCACTCCTCGAAGTCTGCATGCAAAATGTAAATCGGGCTGAGGCCGACAGGAGAGTTGATGTAAATGTCCTGCAGTTTTTCGTCCGCAAGCAAAATTTCCAACACGCCAAATCCTGCCGTGTAACGAGAAAGGATCGTGGCGAGGCGCTCCACCTCCTGCGGTGTGAGTTCGACTTCCATGCTTTTTCCAAGCTCCTTCACAAGGTCGCGGCCGATGTTGAAAAATAATTCACGCGCCTTCTCCGGTTCTGTGAATTCGCTCTCAGTCGGCTTGTGCTCTGCAAGATAGCGTCGCGCGTTGTCAAGGATTGTATATTGGTCTTCGCTCAGCCGGAACTCAGGCGGTGTAATGTGGTAAATGTTACGCACTTTTCCTGGAACTTTGAAAATTTCTACTATTATCCCCCCCGGCAGTTCGTACATCTCAAGACGCTGCCCGTTCTTCGGCGGGACAGTCATGTAGCGCGTGAGCATGAAGTTCGGCTTGATGAGAGGATGGAAAATTTCACGGTAAAGTTTTCTGTCTCCTTGCTTGTATTGTTCGATGGAAGGCTTGACGCGCTGGATGAACTGCGTTTTTTCCAATTCGTTCACAAACGGCACGAGCGCGTTCGCAATGTAGTCTGTGTGGATTTTTTTCGCCTGAAGCAACGCCTTTTCCGCGGCAATCGTCTCATGTGCAATCATTTTTTTCAAACTTACGTACGCGCCGATTGGATCCTTGCGCAAGACTTCCAGCAGCAGGAACTGCAAGTCGGCCATTCTCTTCGCCTTCAGGTTTTCCGCCTCCGCAGGCCCGAGGCGTTCGATGGACAAAATTTTTGTTTCATTCAAAAGTTTTTGTTGCAATCCGCCGAGCTCTGCAAGCATTTTCACCTGCTCGTAGTCGTATTCGTACTCGCGGCTTTCCGCTAAAATCACGCGTTCGGCGTTTTTCACCTGTTGCAGCACGTCTATGACAACAGCCATAGCGGCTTCAGAATCCTCCACGCTCGGCTCTATGACCCAGTTCAGCGCGTTTATCCTCACCACGTTTTCAACGACTTCATAATCGACTGCCATTTCTGCAAAGCACCTCGAATGACCTTCAACTGACCTTATTTAAATTTATTCTTAGGAACCAAATTCTTTATTAGTGGCCATATGGCATTGCCTTTTGAAAAGCAGCAGCCGTCCGAGCTTGCTGGGATGACGACAGAAGTCGTTCACCGTCTCAACGAGTCGAGCCGCCGCATGAAGACAATCGAGCAGCGAATCGACAGGATGGAGCAACAGATACAGACGCTCGAAGAAACTGCGCTAACGCAGATGGACGACATACGCGTAAACCTGGAGAGAATCGTGGCGAAGATAACAGGGGTTGCCGAACGCCTAGGAGGAATTGAGAACGAGCTGCTGAGGATAAACAAGGATATGTCGAAGGCGGCAACGAAGGCCGAAGTTAAGCAGATCCAAACTTACATCGACGTCATGAACCCGATAAAGTCGAGCTTCGTGACCAAGAACGAGCTTGAAAGAAAACTTGATGAAAGAATCAAGAAGCATGCGTGAAATCTGCATGAAATCAAGAGAATAAACCTAGCGGATGAAAGTTTATTAAAAGCCGAAAATTCAAATAATAATTAAGGAATTAAGAACAGGTAAGAAAAAGGCTGAGAGGCAAAAGAAAGAATGTTATTTTTCAAAAAGAAGGAACCTGAGAGCATATCATTTTCTGGAAAGAGCATGGTTCCTCTCGAACGCGTGCGCGATCTTGCAACGCGCGGTTTCAGCGAGCCCGACATGATTGACACGTTGAGGAAAGAGGGTTACTCGCCGGACGAAATCGACAGGGCTCTGACAGACGCGCTCAAGCAGGGCGTGTCAGGTCTCGCACCGCCAAGAACAGAACAAACTCCAGCAGTTCTTCCTCAGCTCGAGCAGTTCCAGCCGACAATCGCCGCACTTCCGCAAATGCCGGAAACATCGCTTCCTTCCCAAACTCAGGAGTACATGCAGCAGTGGTCGCAACCGGCCCAACCGCAACAGCAGCAATCATACGCGACCGAAGAATATATCGAATATTTAGTCAAGGACAGGATGAGCGACGTGGATGAGAAAGTTCAGGAATTCACAATCCGCTATCAGGAATTGGAAAAGCGCCTGCAGGCGGTTTACGACCAGCTCTCCGCGCTGACGCAGACCCGCACGAGCGAACAACAACAAATCTTGAACAAACTAGAAAATTGGAAAGACGTTTTGCAAGACATGGACGTGAGAATGACAGGGCTTGAGAAGGCGTTCAAGGACACACTGCCGCCGCTGATTGAATCCGTCCGATCGCTCAGCGACTTGGTTGAAAGACTGAAGAGAGAAGCTTAGAGTTAAGAGTTAACTAAAAAATCTTGCAAATTCTATAATTAATTATGGCAAATGAATTCGAGCAAATTATTTCGGCAATTAGCGGAATTTTCAGAATTCCTGAAGCTTGGCTCGGATTTCCTGCATTTTTCACACATCTTCTTATTCCATTCATTCTTGTTTCATACGCTTTCTACAAACTTTTGCAAAAATTGAAAATTTTCGGCTACCACACTGGAATTTATACAGTATTGTCATTCATTTTTGCATTTGTTTTGCTACCTATAGGACCTGTCGTGGCAATAGCAGCTGCCGGATTCATAGGTGTTTTTGGAATGGAAACTTGGCGATCGAGAATTATTTTTATTGCTATACTGATTGCAGCTTATTTCCTTATCTATTCCGTGCTTCCGACGATCAAGTTTTAATCTTTAAAAAGAAAGTAAATAATAGTAGGTAAGAAAATGCAGAAGATAATGCTACTTTCCTTTTTACTGACTACCATTTTTTTAATCAGCTTAGTTTCAGCTCAATATGATTTTCTCTCTTATCCATACACGCAATACATTCTTGACATTTTGAAGATACCTCCGGAATTCATAAGGGAGGGCAATATAATTTCAAACGTAATTTTCAGGTTACTAGTTCCGTTCATTGCCATTTGGACAATCATTTTAGGATTTTTGAGAACATTGAGAATATTCCCAAGAAGTCCTGGACTTGAGACGATAATCTCATTTACAATGGCATTTGCCACTCTTCCAACAGGGGCATTCATTGCACTAGTCGGGTTTATGCTCGCTGCTGCAGGCATCTGGTCAGTTATTCTTTTCTTTGGTATGTTTATCCTTGGTGCGACTCTCTATGCATGGAACTGGGGAGGTTCATTTAGAGAAGTTGGTGGAATGGAAAGGAAGTTAAGGGGATTGAGGAATGACAGAAGGAGAATTGACGATGACATTACAAAATTAAGTCGAGATCCTGTAACAAATAAAGATGCAATAAAAGCTAAGAAAGCGGAACGTGAAGCTATTCAAGGTCAGATAGACCGGTATGAGGCAGAGATCCAAGGTGTTGCATCAGAAAGAGCCAGAAGATATGAATGAAAACAATTACTCAGTTGTCAGATATCTCGGCTATAAATAAAATTCTTTACAATTTCTCTAGAAAATATTTGGCTAAAAGAACTGCGCCGTCTCTAAAGTCAAACTCTGGTTTAAATCTTTTGAGTCTATTTCTTGCCTCGCCAGTGTTCATAATAATTGCATAAGACTCCAGACTGCCTCTGTCTGCCGGAAAATTATCATGCTCATTGTGGTTATGGACAACAACCTGATAGTCGCCTACAACTTCCAAAGTTTGTGGCCATCCAGACGAATATACATAGAGCCTCGCGCGGCAAGTAGAGCGAGAACTCGACGACATTACATCATAAATTTCTGCAGCAATATTTCTCAAAACAATTGTGTTATGCTGAATGGCATCCTTTGCTATTACTGGCATGTCTCCGTCTTCAAAAATTCTTCTTGCATCATCTTTTGCATATGCTCTTAACTGTGTTGGTTTGTAGTGAGGTAAAACATGGCCCCTTCCAAGGCACAATCTATCGTCAATGTCATTCAAGAGAGGAAGAAGAGGATTTGTGAAGAAAGATTTTCTTTTTTCCTCGTTACCTCTGGTTTGCGCAACGTAAGAAACATATCCAGCTTCTTGCAAAATTGATAAAGGAATTTGTACTTGAGCTGTTCTTGATTGCATACTAGTCTGTCTCTCTCTTAAACTATTTATCGTTTGAATATTTTGCGAAATAGAAGTTTGTAAGACGAATCGCATCTCTTGATTGCGTTCTTGCTCTCATCAGAACACTATTATCTTTTCTAACTTTTGCTAGGCTTTTTTGCAAATTAATGTCGTAAGAATGAACGTGAGATTTTGTTCGTCTATCTTTTGCAGCTATAGCAGCTCTAGAATCTTCGGGTGAGTACAAACTGCTTAATGCTGACTTAATGTATTCGCCAACTCCCATTTTTATCGGAAATTAATTCAATAATAAACTATTAAAGCTTAACTACTATCAGATAGTAAATTCATTCTGACAGTCAGAGGCAGTCACTCGCCCTCTAGATTTATCCCAAAACCCCGCTCTTTCAGAGTTATTTCAGAGAATTCTGGCTCTGGCGGCGATTCCACTCCAAGTCGGCGCAAATCTTCCATTTGCATGTAAACAAAAAACGGGTCTTCGGGATTTGGCAACTGCCTCAAATCAAACATTGCCACAAAATCTTTGTCGTTAAAATTGAAACTAACTGCCTTTATGTTTTGCCTGTCAATTTCCGGCTCGATGGGTTTAATTTGTCTAAACCACATGTCGACATGCCTGTAATGGACGGAGAGATAATAGCTCAAAATGTCATGCTGCTTTACGTCTGCATACGAAACCCTTACGGGCGTTTTTACATCTTTGATATCAAGCAAAATGCCGAGGATTGCGCTGCCTGCAAAAAGACCTGACGGTATTTCTGCCCTCGCATAAGCTGGAAAAGGTATGCTGTCTTCGATTTCACTCCTAACAGTTTTGTCCAAATAATCCCGTATTTCTTCCTTAGTTTCTGCAAAATATCTTTTACCTTTACCAAGAACTAAAGTGTCCTGAAGCCTCAAAAGGAAAGGAGTGTACGCTCGGCATACCGCCGACCAGTCAACTGCGTTTGTTCTTCCACCAGCTTTTTGCTTTATGCGCCGAATCTCTTCTGTTGCTGCATTCCATTCATAATCCAAGGTGGCAAAAGAACTCATAAATAATTTATTACAGAAAAAGAATAAAAAGATGAAAGCAAGCATTTAATTCTCTGCTCTCAATTAATTATTATGAGAAGTTTTCGCACGGTGGCGTTTTCCTTAATCTTGGCCTTTTTGATGCTCGTCCAGCCGATTTTAGCTCAACAATCGATTGATCTGCAAAATTATCTTGGCAGCGCATTTAGCGTTCCAAACTTAGTAAAGTTCCTTTTCCCTGGCTATCCTGACGAGTGGCTGAGAATTCCAGAAGTTATTTATTATGTAGTAATTCCTTTCATAACTGCGTTTACAGTGCTTTACGGCCTGCTAATTGAGTTGAGGATTTTTAGAAACGCCCCAAAAGTTAATGCAGTACTTGCTTTTTCTATGGCTTTTTTGATGATGCCTTCCGGAATTTTAACATGGATCGTCACAGTTCTCTACGCAGGTGGCGCATTCATAGGAGTTCTGGCATTCATAGCCGTTTTCATAATTGGAGTAATAATTTGGGGATATGGAACAAGCTGGCGTTTCTGGGGAACTTACGGATCTGCAAGAGCTGTCGCGCAAAACATTCATAACATAAACAGCCAAATTCAATTCCATCAGCAAAGAATTCAACATTTTCAGCAACAAATCCTGAACAATCCTACCTCTTCTAACATTCAAAACTGGCAAAACCAAATTACGCAACATCAAAACACTATCGCAACCTTGCAGCAACAAAGAGTACAACTTCAGCAGGCACTTATGGCTGTGGGCACGACTTAAGATTTAAAACATAAAATAAAATGACTTAATAGATAAAACAACTAAATTTTTATCAATGGCATTATTCGATTTAAGTTATATTCAATCGCTTGGAATTGATCAACTGCTTTTCGGATTAATTTTTCCGTTCTTAGTTCTATTTGCAATTTTCTGGGGACTGCTTGCGACTATGAGGGTTTTTGGCACCAAAGTGAACACTGTTCTAGCACTCATTTTATCCTTAGTAATTCTTCCCACTTCTGCTTTCGTTTGGTTCGCAACATATTTAGTGCAACTCGGATCGACACTCGCGTTAGTTGTCTTCATAGCAATTTTCGTCTTTGGCGTGATAAGATGGGGATTCAGTAGAGGAAAGGATATTTACATTGGCACAGGCGGTTATGACAGACAGATAAAAGAAAAGAGAAAGAAAATGCACGAATATCTGAATAAACTGGAAAGTGTTTCACCAGCGGAAAGAGTACATTTAGAAAGAGAAATAAGTAAATTAAGAGCTGAAGTCGAAACATTGGAAGATTTGAAAAGACAACATGAAATGTAACTAAATAAAAGCAACCTTAAATTTTTAATAACACAAATTATCAAATAGACGGTTTGAATGAAAAAAATTAATCTTACAATCATTTCCTCGCTGGTGGCGTTTGCCGTTCTTTCTGCTTCGGCTTTGGCCCAGGACATCTTCGAGCCGATAATTAACAAACTTCTGAGCCTTGGCATACTCAACGCCATGCTGCTTTTCCTCTTCGCCGCGATTGCTTACGCACTGCTGAAGAAATCAAAAATTTTCGGCGAGTCTGAAATCCTGAACGGCGTGGTTGCTTTCATAATCGCATTCCTCATATTCATTTTTCCATTCATCACAGGCGTTTCCCTCGTCAATCCTATCTCCATATTCTTCACTCAGTCAATCGTAATAATAATTTTCCTCATGATAGGTTTCATCATGGCAAGCTTCTTCTATCCCGACATGCCGAAGGTGCTTGCTGACCAGTTCACCCGCCGTTCGACTCTGTACGTAATGATCGGCCTGGCGATAGGACTTTTCATTACGTCTGGCCTTGTCACAACTCTTCTAGCTGCATTCTCGGGGCCGAAAATTCCCAAGTCCGAAACAGGCCCTCCCTCAGACGTCTTAATAATCGGCGCTGGACTAATATTATTCATAATTATACTGCTAGTCGCAACATCAGTCGGCAGAGGCGGAGGTTAAGGAGTTGAAATCGAATGGCAAGCCCGTTTGAAGCAGTCATCCTGAGACTGGCAGACCTCGGATTCTTCCAGTTCCTGCTTCCTTTCACGCTCACGTCAGCAATTTTCTACGGCGCGTTGCGCAAGTCGCAGATTTTTGGAGAGCCGGAAAAGAATGTCGCCGTCAACGGTGTCGTCTCCCTCGTCGCATCGATGATGGTCTGGGCGGCGCCGATAATTCTTGGAATCGATATCCAAACAAGCCTCGCTACGTTCTTCGTCCAAGGTCTTTTCGCCACGCTTGTAATAATGGTAGGTCTTGTGATTGTCGGGATGTTCGCGCCACCTGACTTGTCTAAGACTCTTGCAGAAAAGCTTGGAAACAAATATCTCGGAATAGCGTTGGTAATTGGCCTTGTCATCGGTCTCGGGCTGTTTCTGACGAGCGGCCTCGTTAACTTCCTGATACCGGGAGGGATAAGCGGAAATGTCGAAATTGACCAGGACACGATGATACTAGCAGTGTTTGCGATATTGATGGTCGTCGTAATATTGTTCATAGTTGGCGGAAGCGCAGTCACCGGGAAGTCATAATTGGAGGGACAAGTAATTGGTATCATTTTCAGATTTGCTGGCAATCGCGAAAGACATCGGCTTCTTTGAGTTCTATCTGCCTTTTCTCCTGACGTTTGCAATCTTCTACGGCCTGCTTGAAAAAAT
>DATEAB010000034.1:0-13462 GCA_035288545.1 archaeon
TTTTCGGTCTGCAGGCAAGCGGCATCGCGGCGAGCGACGAGCTGTCGGACAAATTCACAAGGTCTCCGTCGAACGCCAGCGACATCATTTACAGCCCCTACAAATTCTTCTATCACATTCCCTTCCCGCTCAAAACAATTCCAAACACGACATCATCAGTGCCGAGCGACATTCCAATTCCTCCTAGCAACTGCGCCAACTTCACTCAGGGTAACATGACTTTCAGCAAAACCTCATTCAAGTTCTGGGACTGCGTTTCTTCAGCCGGCGCGCCGTCAGTTTATTTCGACACAGACGCAAACGGTCTGGCCGACACGAACCTTTTGCCTGACGACAGTTTCAACCTCACCAACATCGCTTCATACAACTTCACTCTCAGCTACATCGACGGCACGAGAAAGATTGGCGTTTCTTTCCGGGCAAACTTCACGTTTGATGATTTTGGAAATTTTGCAGGCACGAGCGTGCTGAATGTTGCTCCCCGCGACGGGGACGACGGCAAGATACTTGTGCGGACCTCTCCGGGAAATTTTCCTGTTGTAATTTTGAATCGGACCTCTGTCGGCAGGGCGGGATGGGTTGCCGATTTCTCTGAAGACGGCTACGGTGACGATGAGAAGCAGCTTTTGATGTCGCTCATTCTTTGGTCGTCAAACAAGCGGGCGATAGGAATCCTCTCGCCGAATCTGCGTGTCGGCTTCCTCACGTCTTACATAAACACAGCGAACCAGGACATGTTTGAGGTTTACAAATTCAATCTAGGATTAGGTTTTCCGTTTGGTCGTTAATTAAAAATTTAAGATTTATTTTAATCTTATGGCTTCAAGATTTCTCGGAGCGTGCGTCTCAACTCGGAAGTTCTTGTGAACTGCGCGTGCGAATTCAACAGCCTTTGTCGCTTCACCGTGGCAGACTATAACGCGGTCTGGCCTTGCAGCCAGGCGGTGTATGAAACTCATGAGCTGATTTCTGTCCGAATGACCGCTGAGGCCTTCTATTGTCTGAACCTGCATCTTCAGTTGAATCGTCTGCGGCTTTCCGTTGTTGCCTGAGCCGATCGGGATTTCCGTCCACCCTTTCTGTATTTTTTTCCCGAGTGTGCCTTCTGCCTGGAACGAGGCGAAAAGAAGCAGGTTGTTCGGATTTTCCGCGAGCTGCTTGATGTGCTCGATCGCAGGCCCCCCTGTCAGCATTCCGCTTGTTGACATTATCACGCACGGCTTGTTCTCCCATGCCTTCTCGCGGTCTGCCTGCGACGCAATGCGTTTGAAAATCTCATTCTTGAAAGGATCTTCTCCACCGTAGATGGATTTCTGCATCTGCCTGCTCAAATATTCCGGATATGCAGTGAAAATGCCGTTGGCGTCCCATATCATTCCGTCAAGATAAACTGGATATTGGAAGTTGTTCGTGGCGAGAATCGTCATCATCTCCTGCGCACGCTCCACTGCGAATGAGGGAATCAGCACTT
Source organism: archaeon (assembly GCA_035288545.1). Lineage (GTDB taxonomy): Archaea > Aenigmatarchaeota > Aenigmatarchaeia > CG10238-14 > SCSR01 > DATEAB01. The sequence continues at coordinate 1,472 of DATEAB010000034.1, forward strand.
GTGCGCCTGCTTCCATGGTTTTGTTGACCGCGTCGAGAAACATCCTTTCCGTTTCCTGTCGTGGAGGTTGGATGTCCGCAACCCCACCGTACGTCGACTCGATGATTAAAGTCTCGCAGCGCTGGAAGTCAGTAAATGCCGGCTCGAGCAAATTAGTGCGTGCGAATTTCTGGTCAAGCCCGTAAACGATGTTGTGCATTCCCTCCCCGATGTGCAGGTGAACCAACGCGCTGCCGAGAATGTGGCCCGCGTTTTGGAATGTCAGCCTCACGTCAGGCGCAACATCTGAAACTTCTCCGTACTCGAGCGAAATGCTGTGACGAACTGCCTCTTTCACTCCTTTCACCGTATAAGCAGGATTCACTCCGTTTTTCTGCGCTACGTCGATGTAATCCAAGTCAAGCAGCGCGAAAAGATCGAGCGTCGGAGTCGTGCAGTACAGTGGCCCCTCGTATCCATATTCAAACAAATAAGGAACAAACCCTACGTGGTCCATGTGCGCATGCGAGATTATCACCGCGTCAAGCTCGGCAGGATCGAACTCCTTCGTCGTAAGCAGTGGGAAAGCGTCGGCGCCCTGACCACCAGGAGCGATTCCGCAATCGATCAGAACTTTCGATTTCGGCGTTTCGATAAGCAGACAACTGCGGCCGACCTGGCGAAAGCCACCGAGAGGAATGATGCGTATCCAATCGCGGTTCGTCTTGCGCTCGCTGAAAATTTTCTCTCCAATCTTATTCAGAAACTCTTTCCTGAACTTGACTTCTTGGTGCAAAACCTTTCTAATCCCGTCAATAACATCTGACTTGATCGGAGGCACGCGTTCTATTCGAGGAACCCAGAAAGTCTCGGCGCGAATCTGGCGAAATGTCTCGCCTCCGCGGCCGATTACGAGGCCTGGCTTTTCTGCAGCTATGATGACGAGGCTGCGCTCTTCCTCAAAATAAATGTTCTTGATGTTCGCTTCAGCAGGCACAAGCTCCATGATGCGTTTTTTCGTCGCTTCCTGGCTCAGACATATCGCCGCTTCAGGCCTTACCTCAATCCTTTTCTTAAGCTGGTCAACTACCTGCCTCACAGTCTCCTCATGCTTTACGAAAAAGTCGCGGTCCTTCGTGTAAACGATAAGCTCAGAGCCTTCGAGTTCCACCCTGCTTATCGCTTCCTGCGGCAATGCATTTCTAACTTTCTCTAGAATTTCCGTTTCAATCAACTTGCAATTAATTTATAAACAACTTTTCAACGACTTCAAAACTCGCTCAAAAAAATAATCATAAAAACAAATTTACTTAACTACTTAATCGTTCTCGCAGTGAATTCATGCTTGTTAAGTTTTACTCCGTCTCTTGTAATTATTGCAACGTCGATTCCTCTGCCGCCGCTTCCGATGTCCCGTTCGATCGCAGCGCTTATCGCCCTCAGCGCAAGCTTCTCCGCTTCGGCAGCCGTGATGCCGTCGCGGTATCCGTCCTCAAGCACACCAAGCGCCATCGGAGACCCGCTTCCTGTGGAGAAGAAACGTCTCTCCTCTTCAACCGAGCCGAGCGCGTCGAGGCTGAAAACTCCGCCCCCGCCTTCGTCCCATCCTGCCAAAATAAGCTGAACCATGTAAGGCAAGTAAGACCAGCGACCGCCTTGAAGTATGTTCGACAACAGTGCAGCCGCACCTTTGACGGAAATCTTTCGACCATTTTGTATTGAAAAAAGTTTCAACTCAGCACGCAGATAACGAGCGAGCGCCTGCGCATCGCCAGAATAACCAGCAATAGTTATCGCTACATGGTCTTCAACTTGAATTATCTTTTCACTGTCTTTGCTTGCAACCAAATATCCCAGCGTGCTCTTCTTCTCCGCAGCCAGCACGACCCCGTCCTTGCAAACCATTCCGACTGTCGTAGTACCAGTTTTTCTTATTTCAGGTTTTTCGTCAAACAATCCTTTCAAATCAATTCACCAATCAATTAAGTAGAAATTGATAAAATAAATTTGGCAACTGCATTTAAATATGTTATGGTTCTTAGTAAGATTTTGCAAAATAAACTGTTTCCTTCGCTACCTTTTCACAATAAATACATTTCTCAGAGTTTTCTTTAATGAACGGTATGACACGAATTGTCGCTGACGTCTCGACCTTTATCTGCTCCTCGCAATGATGCTCGCCGCACCAGCCGGCTTTTACGAATCCGCCTTTCTGCCCAATCACTTTCTTGAACTCCACATAATTTTTCACTGTGCTAATGTTTTCGTCCAAAAATTTTCTCGCCGTCTTGTGCAAGCTTTGCTGAATTTCCTCCAGCGTTTCTCCGGCCGACTTGGCCAGATCTTTTTCCTTGACAGTCCATTTCTTTCCCGTGTCGCGCCGCGCAAAAACTACCTGCTTTGCCTTGATGTCCTTCGGCCCGACCTCCACTCTCAGCGGCACTCCTTTCAACTCCCACTCGTTGAACTTCCATCCAGGCGTGTACTCCTCCCTCACGTCTGCATGCACTCTCACTCCGTTTTTCTGCAACAAATTCTTCAGCTCTTCCGCCTTTTTCATTGCCGCCTTCTTCTCTTCGTCCTTGTAGTAAATTGGCACAATCACAGCTTGGTAGGTCGCGACTTTCGGCGGCAGCACCAGTCCCTTGTCGTCGCCATGCGTCATGACAATTCCCCCAAGCAGGCGGGTTGAAATCCCCCACGACGTCGTCCACACATACTTCTGAGTGCCGTCCTTGTCGAGGAACTTTATGTCGAAAGGTTTGCTGAAATTCTGCCCGAGATTGTGCGAAGTTCCCATCTGAAGCGCGCGTCCGTCAGGCATCATCGCCTCGAGAGTTGTCGTTGTGAGCGCGCCCGCGAATTTCTGGCTCTCGCTTTTGTAGCCTGTCAAAACAGGGACTGCCAAATAACTTTCCATCAAGTCACGATATTCGTCAAGTATCAGCATCATCTCCACGTCAGCCGCCTCCTTCGTGGCATGCGCCGTGTGGCCTTCCTGCCAAAGGAACTCCGAACCGCGAATGAAAGGCTTGGTAGATTTTATCTCCGCCCTCAGCACGTTGCACCATTGGTTCAGCAACAGCGGCAAGTCTCGCCAGCTTCGGATCCACTTCGAGTAAAAATCGTAAATGATTGTTTCAGACGTAGGCCGCACGGCAAGCCGCTCGCCGAGCTTGTTATTTCCCGAGTGCGTGACCCAAAATACTTCCGGGACGAATCCTTGGAAATGCTCTGCCTCTTTTTTCAGAAAACTTTCGGGAATCAGCAACGGAAAATACGCATTCATGTGACCCGTCCGCTTGATTTTCTCGTCAAAAGTCTTCTGTATGTTTTCCCAGATTCCCATCCCATGCGGCTTCAGCGCGACCGTTCCCTGCACAGGCCCATAGTCAACGAGTTCCCCCTTCAGCACGGCCTGCGTATACCATTCCGAGAAGTCATTGCTCTTCTTTACTGTCATTCCCTCTTGCTTTTCTTGCTTCATCTCTTTTTCTGCCATATTTTTTAAAGCTCCTCGCCGCTTCTTTTTAAAAATTGCTGGTGTGAAGGGATAAATATAGCTAGATTTAAGCATTTATTTTTTCTCTGAGATTACTTATACAGCTTCTTCGTTCGAGGTGGTTCTACTGTCGATAAAAATTGCAGTGATGTCTGACTTTCACTTCGGTCACGGCTACAATACTGAGATTGAGGACGACAGCTTCGATGCGGTCGAGGAAGCGATGCAGCAGGCGATAGACTGCGACCTGATTCTCATTCTCGGCGACGTTTTCGACTCGCGAGTGCCGAGGACGGCGATATGGAGCAAAGCTTTGCATATTTTAACCAAGCCACTTCTAAAACCAAACCCAGGAATAAAATTCGTCTCATCGACGAAGGATTTGAAGGAAATTTCCATCCGCAGTTTGAACCACATTCCCGTCGTCGCGCTGCATGGGAACCACGAGCGGCGCGGGCATGGGGAAGTCAACACGCTCACGGCGCTTGAGAACGCAGGCCTGCTTGTTCATTTGCACATGGAAAATATTGTTTTCGAAAAGGATGGAAAGAAGGTCGCGATTCACGGCATGTCGTCCGTTCCTGAAAGATTTGCGAAAAATTTCCTCGAGCAATGGAATCCACAGCCTGTTGCAGGTTGCACGAACATTCTGCTGCTTCATCAGAACGTCGACCCGTACGTTTTCTCGCCGCTAGAGCCGCCGAGCCTTTCGCTCTCGACTTTGCCAAAAGGTTTCGATTTGATATTGAACGGCCACATCCACACGACGGTCCAGGAAAAAATCAACGGGACACCTTTTGTGATAACTGGAAGCACTATAATTACTCAACTCAAGAAGGAAGAGGCCCAGTTCAACAAAGGCTTGTGGAAAATTCATCTGGACAGAGAAATGAAAGTTGAATTTATTCCGCTGAAAAACAACAGAAAATTCTTTTATGAGGATATTTTCACCCAAGGCGCGACATCGTTGCGGCAGACGGTCGAAAATAAAATACAAAGCTTGCTGAATCAGCCCCACAGCAAAAGGCCGATAATTAAGCTGCGAATTGTCGGGAAGGAGTCGGAGGTCATCGATGCTGACTTGCGCGAACTTGAGAAAAAATATTCTGACCGCGCGATAATAATTTTCGTGAAGGAACTCGAGTCGCCGGAGCTTGCAAAGAAAATCGAATTCCTGCAAAACATACGCGAACAGAAGCTGTCTGTGGAGGAAGTCGGGCTGAGCGTGCTGAAGAAAAATCTGGAAGAGCTACAGTTCGCGACAGTTTTCGACTACGAGCAGGCGTTCCATCTGCTGAGCGAGGGAGGGGTCGACGTAATGCTGAACATTTTGACGGGCGAGCAGAAGACTCTGATGCAGAGTTTGAAATGGAAGTGAGAGGTAATGATTACAAAAGTAAAATTGAAAAATTGGAGATCGCATGCAGACTCGACGCTTGAGTTTACTCCGGGAACAAACGCGCTGATCGGAATAATGGGCAGCGGAAAGAGCAGCATCATGGACGCGATATGCTTTGCGCTGTTCGGAACTTTTCCGAATTTGCAGTCGAAGAAGCTCAAGCTGGATGACGTGATAATGAAGAAGCCGAGCGAGAAGAATGTTGCAGAGGTTGAAGTTGTCCTAGATCTTAACGGAACGAAATACACGATAAAAAGAAGCATTGAACGCGGAAAGGGAACGATGTTTTCAGAAATTTCTGCTGGCGGAAATGTGCTGGAGTCGCCGAACTCGTCGCGGGTTTCGGAAGCAGTGGAGAAAAATCTGAAGGTCAACTACGAATTGTTCAGCAAGGCAATCTACAGCGAGCAGAACGCGCTCGATTACTTCCTGACGATTCCGCGCGGCCAGAGAATGAAAAGAATTGACGAGTTGCTGATGATAGATAAGTTCGAAAAAGCTAGAACGAACGCGGTTACTCTTGCCAATCGTGTTAGTGACAGGCGTTCTGCAAAGCAGAGCGTAATAGAGCAGATTGATGTTGAAACTATAAATCAGATTTTAAAAGAACTTCGCGCGATTTATATTGAAACTTCGCAGGAAATAAACTCCCTGAGGAAAAAAACAGTCGATGCGTCGCAGAAAAGGAAAGCACTGGAAGGCGAGTTTGAAGGTTTGATGAAAGTAAAGGAAGAGTTTGAATTTTTGAAGCGCGACGAGAGGGGAATAGAGAAAAGTTTGGAAGTAGTGAGCAAAAATTTGGCAGCGCTGGAGCAAGCGACGAAAGGCTTGCTGAAGGAGAAAGCCCAGAAAGATTTTGACGAAACCAAAAGAAAAATTTCCGAAACTAACGCTGAGCTAAGGAAAAAGAAAACTGACTTCGAGGCTGCAACTTCAGCAATTAGCGACAAAAAATCAAACGCATCGAGCCTGAAGAAGGAAATCGATCTTTTGGGAAAGGAATATGAAAAGAAACTTGCGAGAAAAAAGGAGTACGAGCAGTTCAAGTCAGAGATAGGAGCTGACACTGAGCGGCAGATAAGCGAGACGAAGAAACTTCTGGATAAAGCCACAGAGGATGCGACGAAGACATACGCGAAAATTTCCGACCTCAACGAATTCATCGTTCATTTGCAATCACCGGAAACGAAATGCCCGATATGCGAGACGATTCTTAGCGAGGAAAGAAAGAAACTTTTGATTGTGCAGAAATACCAGCAGATCAAGCAGTTGCAGGAAACTTTTGAGAACTTGAAAGCACAGAAGGAGATGGCTGACGAAAAGCTTGAGAAGGCCAGAGAGGCTGCGGAGAAAATGCAGATGCTGCTGACTGAGATTGCTGGAATTGACGTGCTGAGGAAGGATTTGGAGGATTTGAAGAAGAATTTTGTCGAGACGAGCAATGAGGTGTTTAATGCGGAGAATTCCCTGACGAACATGCGGAGGGAAGTGCAGAATTTTGAGGAGCGGCTGAGAGAGAGCGAATTGAGAAGGAATGATTTGGAATTGCTGATGGCGAAGTTTGGTGATTATGAGGAAAAGAAGTTCGAGTTCGAGCAGTTGACAATGGAAAGGCAGCAGGTGGAGAGCAGGCTGCAGGAAAAGGAGAAGAAGATTTCCGGGAAAGACTTGCTTGCGCTGGATTCGGAATTGAAGCAAACGATTGCTGAAGAACGCGAGTACGATGTGAGGATAAACGAGATGGAGAAACTGCTGAAGGAACGCATGCAGCGGATCGAGGGGCAGGAGGAGAAGTTGAAAGAAGCTGAGAAGTACAAGGAGGAAGTGCTACGGCTCGAACAAACTATAAGGAATTTGAAAATTTTCTCGCAGGCGTTGGAACAAACGCAAGTTGAATTACGTCAGGAATTCATAATAGCAGTCAACCACACCATGAACGAGATCTGGCAGGCGATTTATCCCTATCACGACTTGGTCGGCGTGAGGCTGCAGGTCGAGGAAGGAGACTACGTGTTGCAGCTGCAGGAGAGGAGCGGAAGCTGGATAAATGTTGAGGGAATCGCATCCGGCGGAGAGAGGAGCATCGCCGCACTCGCGCTGCGCATCGCATTTTCACTCGTGCTTGCGCCGCAGCTGCGCATGCTGATACTCGACGAGCCGACTGCGAACCTTGACGCGAACGCGATTGAAGTTCTCGGCACGACGCTGCGCGAAAGGATAAGCGACATAATCGACCAGACTTTCTTGATCACTCACGACGAGAAGCTGGAGAATGCTGTCACAGGCAGCCTGTACAAGCTCGAGAGGGAGAAGGAAAAAGACGGCGTGACAAAAGTTATAAATATTGCTTAGATATTAAACATAGATAAACATGACAGACGAAGATGAGTTTGTAAAATTCGTAACAGACCAGCCGGCCGCATTCATTCCGGAAATTTCAACTCTTGTCATCGCTGAGCTTCATCTCGGCCTCGAGGTCGACCTGTACAAGGGCGGCGTTTTTGTTCCAGCTCAAGGGCCTCAGTTCGAAAAAACTGTCAGCAGTTTGATTGAGCTCACGAAGGCGAAAACTCTCGTGATTGTTGGCGACATAAAGCACAAAGTCCCGGGCAGCACGTTACTTGAAGACAGAGAGATACCGAAATTTCTGACGAATATCTCGAAAAAAATCAAAACAATTCTCGTCAAAGGAAATCATGACGATCGAATCGAGGAGATCATGCCGGAAGAAGTGAAGGTTTATCCTTCGCACGGTTTTCGCATCGATCGTTACGGATTTTTCCACGGGCATGCCTGGCCGTCCACGCGCCTGTTCGCCTGCGACTATCTGTTCATGGGACACTTGCACCCGGCGATTGAGTTTAAGGACGCGTTTGGTTTCCGCGCTGTCGAACAGGTATGGGTGAAGGGAAAACTGGACGAAGAAAAGGTGAGAAAAAAGTTTGAGCTGAAGGGAACTGAAGTTGGAGAGCTGAACTTGATTGTCTTGCCTGTGTTTAATCAGTTGCTCAGCGGCATTGCAATTAACAAGCTTGCAAAAGAGGAACTTATTGGGCCAATCCTGGCAAATAATTTTGTTGATGTTAAAAATTCGAGCATTTACATGCTTGACGGGACGTTCCTCGGAACGATGAAAAATATACGCAAAGGCAACATCTAACATCAAATTCTAAATTCTTGTAGCTGCAGTAAGGATGATTATTGTTGCCACGAGACCTCCGACAAAAATCGCGACAATCTGCGTGGGCGACAAGGAAGAGAAATCGACTCTTGGCTGCTGTGTTTGAGTCGTGGTCATAGTTTCAGTTGATGCTTGATTTGTTTGAGATTGTGCTGATATTTGTGTTGCTGATTCTGTTGATGTAGTAATTGGTGTAGATGTTGGAAGTTTTGGCTGTGTTGCTGATGCAAATGTTGTTGTGGTTGTTTGTTTTGCTATAGTATCCTGCAACTGGCTTGCATTGACCTGACTCGTCGCGCTGTTGAGCTCATCCTCCAGAAGTTTTATTACGTCATCAATCGTTTGCGGCTGTTGCTGTGTTTGCGATGTTTGTGATGGAACCACTCCGCCGATTAGTTGTGATATTTCGCTTGCAAGCTCTCCGGAGTTTAGGGACAGGATGCTTGCAAGAATGAAGCTTATCGTCAGAATTATCGCGACTATCAGTGCTTGAGAAGCCATATTTCATATTTTTGTCTTCGATGTTTTTATTACTTTAGTTATTGCTTTAACAATTCTCGTTCGTCCGCTGAGATATGTTCAAAAAGCTCTCTCAAAATTTTCATCTCAGTCTCCGTCAGTGCCGCCGAAAGCACGTCTCCTTCCTGTATCTGCCTGCCTACTGTCGGTTCGTCCATGCTCACAGCGACTTTGTCTCCGCTTTTCGCCTCCGCAATCTGCTGCCCTTCTTTCTCTATCTTCTTCACGGTTCCGACGACTTTTCCGTCCTCCCTCTTCAGCCTAACGCCAGGCTTGAGCAGCCCCTTCTGCACCTCGACCCCGAAAATTGCTGGGTTGCTGACGCGGAAGACAAAGCCCTTCAAAATTTTTATCACGCACGGCCTGCTGACTTCTGCAAGCTTCTGTTGTATCTCGCGCTCCTTGGCCTTGAAGCTCCATTCCTTGTACTCGTCGATCAGGCGGTAGATGATGTTGTTTGAGAAAATTGTTATTCCCATGTCCTTCGCAAACTGTTCTGCCTCATCGAGAATTTTCACGTTGAAGGCTAGCACGACTTTTCTGATGTCTTCTTTCAAATTCTGCACTTCGATTATGTCCTGCTTCATGACGCTGCCGACTTCTGCCTTTCTCACCGGCACGCCCGCATCCTCGACAAGCTTTAGCATCGCTTCCAGACTTCCAAGCGTGTCAGCCTTCAGCACGACTCCCTCCCTGTCGCTCGTGAACTCGACCTCCTCGATTTCCTGCTGCACTTCTGCCTTCGCAGCTTCAATCTCCTTCTCACTCTTGACAACAATTAACGGACTTCCTGCCCCAACATTTTCCAGCTCGGGCGCGACAATTTTTATTCCGTAAGCAGCCTCTGCCACTTCTATCTGCTGGAATTGCTTTTCCACACGCAGCTCCCTCAACACTGGCGGCTCAAGCAATGCCTTTATTTTTGTCGCAAGCGGCTGCTTTCCTCCAATAACAATCCAATCCCCTTTCCTAATTTTTCCGTCGAACAGAATCACGTCTATAGTTGTTCCGAAACCTTTCACTTCCTTGACCTCGAGCACCGCGCCGCGGCCGATTTCGCCAAGCGCAAGCCGGTCTTTCAAATACGTCTGCGCGAGACCTGCCAGAACAGTCAGCAGTTCGGGAATCCCTTCGCCTGTAATGCCGCTGCAAGGAACAATCGCAACATTTTTCGTGAAGTCGTCGACTCTATCGAAACGCTCGGAGTTGAACCCCCTCTCGGCGAGCTGCTGCACGAGATTGTAAACTCTTTTCTCCGCTTCTTCCTTCACAGGCTCGCGCTGCTTTGCAAAACTGTCGAGAAACGTGTGACCAGGCTCAGGGAACCATCCTTGGATTTTGTCGATCTTCGTCGCTGCGACAATGAACGGCGTCTTGTACTCCTTCAGCACAGCTAAACTTTCGTCTGTCTGTTCCTGGAAACCTTCCATGATGTCGACGACGAGTATGGCAAGGTCGCTTACCGCGCCCCCGCGCTTTCGCAGCGTGATGAATGCAGCGTGCCCGGGAGTGTCGATGAGAAGCAGGCCGGGAATTTCTATTTTCAGTTTCATTTTTTCAAGAAGTTCTCCGGAAATTTTTTCGACAGTGCTTATCGGAACGTAGCTAGCTCCGACGTGCTGCGTGAGAAGGCCTGGCTCGCTTGCTGTGACTGTCGTGCCGCGTATTTTGTCTAGCAGAGTCGTCTTTCCGTGGTCGACGTGCCCGACCGTGACTACAATAGGACTCCTTATGTTTTGCGTCATGTCCGACACCCACTTCCATCCTTGCGTCTATCCTTTCTTCCAGACTAAACATACCGCTAACTTAATGAATTTTTAGCTTTAATAGTTTAATAATGAACGACATGCCAGCGACGGATTTTGAAGCGGAGATAGAGCGTTTGAAAATTTTGAAGACGGAAATTGCCAGCAGAATCAGCATGACGAACGATTTCAACGAAAAGGAAAAGCTGGAGCGGCAACTTTCAACAATCAGCAGCCAGATCAAGACTCTGGAAATTTTCAAAAAGAAATTTTAGCTGCAAGTTCCTTTTGTGCCATGTGTTCGCCTTCTTCAATCCATTCACCAGCCTTGTCCTGCAGCCACCGCGCGCCATAACCAGCCACAAAGGCAGCCGCATACGGCAGATATTTTGACAAAGTGTCGTCAGTGTTTGTGTTTGCCTTTTTCACGATCTTGTCGATTTCAGAATTCAGGTAAATGATTTCGTCTTTTGAAAATTCCTGCGATGATCGCAAAATATTTTTTAGGCCGTCAGCACTCTCTTTTTCATATCCCTTTCCATTTTCAAGCTCCCGTAACTTTTTGCAGACGTCGAAACGCAGATCGTAGTTCATGTCTCATTACCCAGCAACATATCTGTGACTGACCTTGTCAGGTAATCGCCTGCCCTCTTTGCAACAAGCTTTCCTAGCAATCCCTTTTTACCTGCCTGATCCACAAAATATTCCATCAGTTCGCTTAAGCTTTTCATTCCAACCTCAACCAGTTCCTCTCTTGAGTACGCAACTCCATTTTGCCTTTTATTTCCGAACTCAGCGGATTTTTTCCTTATAGTTTCAGCGACATCAGGCAGCGCGTAGAGCACTGGCTCGAGCAGCTCAATTATTTCGGCATATTCTTCCTTCATTGCATTTCACCTGCTTCGTTTCCTCTTGCCCTGGCTTCCCTCGCGTTGTATGACTGCATCATTTTTTCGAACAGCTGCGTCTGGTATTCCGCCTGTTTCTTTGCGCGCTCCTCGCCAATTTTTCTGAAATACTCTGGCAGCTTGTTTATTGCAAGATGAAGATTGAACGCGGCAACTGTTGCAACGACGTACTCCTTCAAAATTTCTCGCAAATTTATCTCAACCATTTTTTTCACCTCCAATTTTTCGTCTTCAACTTTTTCTTCAACCAAGCAACTTCCTCTTTATCCACCTGGAAACAACAATCCCTCCGAGGCCGGCGACAAAACCATCCTTCAGGCCTGAAACAATCGCGCGACCTGCAGAGCTGTAGGCAAAATTAACAATGCTGGAAAAACTTTCGTTCATGGAATAGTTGGGAAAATTGTGCATGATGTACGAGGAGCTGCTGTAGAGAAAGTTGCCACCGTCGGAAAGAAGCGAGCCGACGAATCCAGCCGTGAAGCCAATCGGAGCTGCAGCGGTGAAACCTATCGCTGTCGTGATGCCGCCATAGCTTCGTAGGTAATCTTCAGTCCTTTCCAAAAAACTTCTTTTCCTTTCAATCTCGTATTGCATGAAATGAGGACGGAGAAATGAGTTTGATATAAATTTGGCACTCGCCATCGTGGTAAAATTTTCTGGAAGCTACCGACTGCGGGTGGTGGTAAAAGTTAATGAAGCGGCTAAAGCGGACAGATGGTTATGAGCAATGTGAGAGAGCGTGTTGAGAAATACGG
>DATEAB010000035.1:0-8294 GCA_035288545.1 archaeon
GGAGTTCGACCGCAATACAGTCGCCCCCATCACAATCATCTTTTCAAAAAATTTCCTCGTGACGGTGAGGACGAAGGAGGTTGATGCGGTCGAGCGTGCGAAGGGAAGGATGCACAAGGACAAAACGGACAGCCCGGCTTCCATGGCGTACGTCATACTGGACGAAATAACTACTGAATATTACAATTATCTGGAGCTTATCGAAGACAAGACGGCGAACATGGAGGAGACAATTCTGGAAAACTCGACTCCGGAGAACTTGAAGCTGATATTCAATCAGAAGGCCGACCTGATAAGTTTCAACAAACTTCTTTGGTATGAGCGAGGCGTGCTGTTTTCGCTGAAAAAGTCAGAGCTTCCTTTCATGACAAACAGGGTGAGGATGCTTTTCGACGACCTGCACGACGACCTGACCAGGCAGATAGATATCGTCGAAACGTTCCGTGAAATCCTTTCCGACGCCTTCGCCGCTTATCTCTCCGTCGCATCGAACAAAATCAACAATTCAATAAGAGGCCTCACCGTTGTAATGCTCTACCTAACTATCTTCACCACCGTGACATCATTCCCGAACACTGTAGCCACCATATTCGGCATTCCTATTTTCGGAAACAACACAGACTGGAGAATAATCATTTTGCTGCTTGCGCTCTCGACAGTCATTCCTCTTGTATGGCTGCTGAAGAAAAGATGGGTAAAGTTCGATTAAAGTCGGTTGAAAATTTGCTCAATGATTAATTTGAACAGTTTGACCGATTGATTAGCTGACCATCCCATGCTGCCTGGCCAGATGCTGCTCATACTCAGACTCAGAATGACAAATTGTGCCGCAACGTTTGCATTTTATATCCATTATTATCCTTTTTTCCAAAAAAATAATTGTTTTGGCTAGTAATTAACTTTACTCTTCGGAAACTCTTGGCGCAAGTACCGTATTTAAAATAACCTTATCTTTTGACTTGAACTCCAGCTTCATTGGGTAATCCTGTCCCCAGTTCAGCTTCACGCTCTCGGCAATCTTCGCAGCCTTTATGATTTTTTTCAAGTAGTCGAGCGGGTAACGCGACTTGACTTCAGTTTCAGCCGTCAGCACAATCAGCGACGCGTTTCCTCGTTCCAACTCAAGCTGGGCGCTGCTTATGTCACCTTCGGCACGCATGCCAAACCGACTTGGCGAGGCTTCGAAAAGGACAGAATCAGCAACGATTTCAGCATCAGCAATTCCGCTCTGCAGCACGCTCGGCTTCAGTTCAGCGCTCACGGCAAACTCCAGCTGGTCGATCGGAGGAACTTCTTCCTGGCTCAAGTCCAGCAGCGGCAGCACGAATCTGCGTCGCGAGGCGTTTTGAAGAACAATTTCTAACTTAGAATCTGCAAGTGTAAATGTTGCCTTGTCTTCAGCGCTTGCTCGTTTCAAAATCGACAGCAAGTTCGTTATGTTCAGCCCGATACTTTTCTCTTCATCGGCTTCATACTTCTCGAAAGCACTCGACATAATTTTGAAATCAACAACCGCAACGAGCGCGCGATCAGCTGCAAGAAGCCCAATCCCATCTTTTCCTAATTTGAACAATCCTTCGTCAATAAGCTCGGCAATAGTTGAAATCGAGTCAGTCAGCAATCCAACATCAGCCAAAGTTGCTTTAAACATTTTTCATTCACCTTATTTTTGAAATGTAATCTACGATGTGTTGACCATAAGTGAAAATCATACCTGCAGCAAATCCATAAAAACCAACAAAAAATGCTTTTTCATTTATATCCAACATTTTAAAATTTCTTGGATCAATATAAGCCAATGTTAAAACATCAGTTCGCAAACTTCACACCCCAGACTTTTTATAGAGTTCCTCAGTCCTGCTAAATAAATTCACGTCAAAAGCATTTAAGTTTTGAACGATATCCGCCCTCAGCTGTTTTTCTACTATCGAACAGAAAATCCTGTAGAATTTTTCTGGCTTTATGTCAGCTTGCAATTTATCAAAAGTTATTTCAGCCTTGTTTTTTCCGTCGTCAAGCATCAATGTTTTTTCACCAACAGCAGCAACTCGCCCTATGACTGCCACTTTCACATCGTTCCGGAAATCTATTTCGGCAATGCTCTTCGGCCTGTAGTAGGACATGTTTATTAATTGTATTGAAGCTTTTTATTTTTGAATTTTTTTAGCAGTTACGACAGGAGCAGCGCCAACACTCGTAGGAAGGATAAAGACAACCTGCGGTTTTCTTGAAACTTTCCCTCCGCGAGATTTAATAAATCTCCTTGAAAAGATTTTGCAAACAAATAAGTTATTTAAATAGTTTACATCGGACATCTTCTATATGCATTTAACAATTGATTTCAAAGAAAGTAAACGTGTCTCTTCCTTTTTAAAAATGTTTCCTTCGCTGGATTACAAAAGAATGAGAGAATATGGTTTATCCTTTACATATTCGGAATGGGAAAGAAGGAGAGTCATAAGAAAATTGGAATTTTCTGCAAGAGCAGATTTTTCTCGGCATTATCCGGCGGCCGATGCAATTACTTTTTATTCCAGTGAATTGGGTTACATACAAATTTTAAATGCTCATCCAAACTTGCGTAGACGGGGAATTGGAAGTTCTTTTTATGCGCAAATAGAGAGCATCTTGAGGGAAAGAAATGTTAATTTTTTTGCGCTGCTTTCTCATCGTGATACTGAAGATTTTTGGAAAAGGCAAGGATATTCAAGAATTCATGAAACGTCTGCAGGTCAACTTGCTATGATGAAGAGGTTTTAATGCGTAATTTGAAACCCATAATTCCTTGAAGAAATTACATGCAATTCAGACAAATAAAATTTATAACTAGCCGTAGCTTCTCCAGCTGTAGCTGCACTTCGCGCACCTGTAGAAAAGAGTCGGAGGCTCGTCGGCCGCCCGCGTCTGCTGCATCCACCAGAAAGCCTCGCTGTTCTCGCACTTCGGGCACATTATGTGCGTCTTCGGCAGCTCTGCGATACCCTCGTCCTTTCCCATAACAACAATCTCCTTCTTCTTGTCCGTAACAGCCTCGCTGATCAGCATCTTCTCCCCCTTCATCCTCACTGTCTTGTGGCATTTCCTGCAAACGAGAAAATTGTTCTTCCTTCTTTTGTCAATCATCATCAAATTCCCGCAGCGATCGCAAAATCTCATCTTTCTTCCACCCTTTCCTCAACCATTTCCTCAACTTTTTTCCTCAGCCTTCTCCCGAATTTCTCCCGAACTTTTCTCTAAATTTTTCTCTCCAATATATAGCCTCGTCACTCTGAAAAATCCCACAGAAAATTAACTCGAATTTAACTCGCCTGGGCACCGACCAAGCGCGTAAGTGCGACCTTAAAATATCCGAGTTTGGGGATTATAAAGATTACCTTTCCGTGTATCTGCTCCTCTCGCACGCTGTATTCGAATGGAAGCAAGTTTCCGTTGTGGTCCCCTTTCGTCCTGAAACTTCCGTCCGGATTGACTGAGATTATTCTGTGAACGATAGGAACTGTCTGGCCTGGAACGCTGTACACGACGACATCGCCGATGTTGTACTTGTCAGCGCCTGCGACAATCGGCAAGTCTCCGACAAGGAAGCCTCCGCTGATCGGCCAGCTGTCGACATAGCTGCGGTTGTAGTCGAGATTTTCCTCCAACCACTGGTAATGCACGCGCTCGGTCGATTCGTCATGAGTCATGCTGCTGCTCACGACCGCGACAACAGGCAAGTCGGTGCTGAGCCCGTAAGCGAGTGCCTGGTTGAGCAAAAATGCGATTAGGATTCCGCCCACGGCGTAGATGAAATATCCGAACGGGCCTTCGGTCATTTTGTTGAACTTTTCCCTCGTACTTGCTGCTTTTTCCTTTTTCATATCTTTATCCACTTTCTTTTCTTTTTCGTTTTCTTTTCTTCGCGCGAATTTTTCAAATTTTTCTTCTGATTTTTGACTATGCCCTGCCGTAACTTTCACCTCTGACAATAGCCGTCGCGAGCAAGTGCGCCACACGCAAGGGCTCTGGAATAAACCCTCTTGTGCAACTGAGTTTAATAATCTGCCTTGTCTGCTCGTCCGTCAGCCCGACATGCTGGTAGTAGACCTTCCTTTGCTCTTTGTTTTTGTCGCCGACATAGCAATTTTTTATTTTTCCTGCTTTCTCAATGATTTTCCAGCGCTCGTCTCCGTCCTCGAAATGCTTCAGCGCCTTCCTGACTCGCCTCAAATCAGGATGCTTTCTGTTTATAACAATCACAGGAATCTTCGTCTCGTCATGCACAGCTGAAATGTCTACCACGTTAAAACCCGCTAGCGTTATGCCGTCGAACATAATCACTTTTAACTGTTGTTTATGTCGCGAGGAGTTTATAAGCTTTACGACGTTCTGCGTTGCGTCGAGTCCGTCAACCGTCACGGACGTCGTCAGCGCTCCGTCAAGAACGCTGCCACCTCGGTAAACCACTCCGATGACCGGCACGAGCTTTCCGCTGCGAGGCTCGAACGCGCCGTCGTCGAAACCGAGTATTCTGATTTCCCCTTTTATTTTCCGTTCCGACTTCGGCTTTTTGGGCATGTCAAGTCAAGAACTAAAGTCGTTTTTGATAATATTTAAAGTTTAATTCTCTCAATTGTTGATATCAGTTGACGATGGTTGACGATAACAGAAGTTAACAGGAGCGAGGTATTTAAAAATGACATCGACAGGTTTGCAGAGAATCCGATCCGGGCATAAATCGACCAGCGAGTTGATCAGGGAATTCCGCAGCAAGAGGAGAGACATCCGGAAGCCTGTCGTCGATTACGCGGCCCAGTTTGGTTACAGTGAAGACCAAGTCACTGAATGGGAGGGCAGGTTGAGAAGGAAACAGCTGGATCCTGACAAACCTCTGATTGTAAATGTTCCTAGCAGAGAATACTTCCTTCAACATACTACAGAATGGTATGCCGAAGTGAACGGCGCGATATACGATTATGTGACAGAGAGGCGTGCAGCAAGTCAGCCAGTCACATTTTTGTATCTTTACGTTCATCTCCGCCATGAAGGGTATAAACAAACTCTGACAAGAACTTTCGATTTCCTGAAGAATAAATGTTTGCTGACTCACGAAGAGCAGAATGCGAATGCAGATCAGCAGAAAATTCCTGGCAGTTCTAACAGTTCTAGTTCTAATTCGTCAGCCTGAATTTTCTCAGCATTCTTTCAAACTCTTCCCTTTCGGCCCATTCGACTTCCAGATAGTGAATTATTTCATTCTTTTTCATTCCAATCTTCTTCGCTTCCCTGATGCAGAACTTGTACGCTTCTATCTCAGTCGGCCTCTCGAAATAATTGTATCGCTCATCGTAAAGATTTTTTCCCTGCATCCATTGCCTGACATGAACGAGCTCGTGAAGTATGTCCAAGTAAATCGTTCCCTTGTCAGAATTTTTCAGATGCTTGGGATTTATCAGCAGCTTTCCCCGCACGATACGCATGTAGTGGCAGTTCTTGCTAGTCATCCTCACAAGAGTTTTTGCAAATATTTTTTCCCGGCTCTTTTTCTGTGAAAAAATTTTCTTTATCGCAGGCAACTTGCTAAGATGTGGGAAGAATTCCTCGATTTTTCCGCTCGTTTTTCTTGCAGAGCGATTGATTTTAAATCCTTTTGGAAGCATTGGAATTCTTATATAAACTGTAAAACAAACATTATTAAAAGTTACGATTAGTGTCGGTGTGAAGAATGGTAAAGAAGACTTATCCGGAAGCTATGGCTCGTTTGTATAATAGAGTTTTTGTCTGCAGGGTATGCAAGGCGAAAATAAGAGCCGATCCTGCTAAAGTCAAGGCCGGTCTTGTCAAATGTCGTCGATGCAACTCGAGAGCGCTGCGTCCGAAGAAAAGACCTCTCTAATTTTTCTGAAGTTGAGTGAAGTGATTTCATGGACAGCAAGTTAGTCAAGAAATGGGTTGCGGCAGGCCTCAAGCCAAGCAGCTTCGAGTTTTTCACGCGCCGCGAGAACGTCGTTGTCGGCAAGATGGAAGGGAAGGATGCAGAAGTTGAGTACGAGTGCGACAACTGCAAGAATTACGAAATAAAAACTATTGCGATGGAACAGGGCGGCAAGCGGAAGAAAAAGTTTGAAAGGCCTGAGTTTGATTGCAGCAAATGCGGAAAACATCACGTAGTCGAGCCGCTGAAGAAGTTGAAGTAAAAATTATCTGCTCATTCCTGTTAAAACAAAGTACTTCACAAATCTTGTAACTCCCTCTAAGCCTCCGAATAATCCATACGAAGTCTCTAAAATCGGAAGCTTTCCATTATTTTCCACAGTTCGTGATTGATAAGCCATAGCCGCGAAACGAATACTGTCTTCTTTCAAAGGAAGTTTACTTACATCAATAGGAAAAGTTTCGACTCCCGATTTCCTGAGTAAATCAACTGCTAATCGACTTTCGAGACTTTTATCTACATAAACTCTTGCGATAACCATGAGATTAAAATAAGCCTGAAAAGATTTATATTTATTTTCAAAAGTAGCTTTTTCATAACACAAATGCATTTTTATTCTCCAAAACAAAAAAGTTTCATGGACATCCAATTCTCTGTGGGCAATGGCATAGCTGTCAAGCTCGGCAACAAGGAAAACATTTTGCTCGACCCTCGCGTCGCTGACTTCATTTCCTTCACCACCCACGCCCATTCCGACCACATGCCTCAAAAGATCGTCCGCAATCCTTACTGCAGCCCGGAAACTTACGAGCTGGCCAAGCTTCGCAATCCAGAGTTCGACGGACACAAGATGCAGCACGGCAAGTGGCAGAAGTTCGATAATTTCCGCGCCAAGTTGATCAGCAGCGGTCATGTCTTGGGCAGCTCAATGGTTTTCATAGAGGCAGACGGCACTTCCATTTTGTACACTGGCGACTTCAAGCTCTGGCCAGGCCTCAGCAGCAAGCCGATCGACATAGAGCATGCCGATGTTCTTGTTACGGAAGCGACGTACGGCCACCCAAGCTACCAGCTTCCTCATATCGATGCAGTGCGCAACGAAATCATTTCCTTTGTCAACAACCACCGCAAGCAGCACACCGTCAATCTGGGCGGCTATCCAATCGGCAAGGCCCAGGAAGCTATCAAGCTGCTGAACATGCATGACATCGTTCCGAGCGTCAGTGAAAACATTGCAAATTTTTCTGACGTTTACAAAAAATTTGGCTTCAAGCTTGATTTCATCGAGGACGGCGCGGACGTGAGCGTGTTGCCAATGCATGTCATTTCTCAAATGAGCTACAACAACGAGCTGAACGGAAGCAAGAATGCCGTGCTGACTGGATGGGCTGTCTCCCGCAAGTATCATAACGGCGTGGCTGCCTTCCCGCTTAGCGATCACTGCGACTTCAACCAGCTGCTGGCTTTCGTCGAGGCCGTCGAGCCGAAGAAGGTTTTCACCGTCCACGGTTTCGAGCGCGAGTTCGCAAAAACCATTCGCAGCAAGTTGAAAATTCCTGCAAGCCCGCTGCTGCAAAGAAGCCAGAAGCTGCTGACAGAGTATTAAATTTCAATTGTTGCCATTATTGGTAAATGATCGGAAATTTTATTCGGAATTATACTAAAATTTTCGTAATTCAAGTCCTTAGAAAGGAAAATATGATCAATTCTATACTTCAGGCTGTTTACTTTCCAACCAAACGCTTCAAAAGGATGTATCGTCCATGTTGGCTCCTTTCCATCTACTCTAGCTAATACTTCTTCAATCTTTCTTATTTCTTCGCTTTCTGGAGCCACATTGAAGTCACCAGCCAATATAATAGGACCACTCAATTTTTTGATAACAGACAAAATTTTCTCAACTTGGGCAAGCCTTATCGAAGTTGTCGTAAATTTCACTGTAAATTGCAAATGAGTAGTAAGAAAATTGAGCATTTTATCGCCAATTTGTATTTTTGATTTTATTAAAATACGTGGTTGATTTTCAACTTTGCCATCATATTTAACAGGTGTAAGTTGATTGTATTCCGATTCAACAATAGGAAATTTTGATAATATCGCATTTCCCATTGCCCATGGTTTTTCGGGTACTTGTTTTAGAGCTTCATAAAAAACGTAATCAAATTTTAATTCCTCCGCGATTTCCTCAGCGATATTTTCTGATGGCTTTTGATCATGGTAAATGCCGACTTCCTGAATTCCGAGGATATCAATTTTATTCTCTCTGACAAATTTGGCTATTCCCTGAAAATCTCGAGGACCATACACCCAAATATTCCAGCTTGCTACGTTAATTTTCATATAAATAACTATTGTAAAGTTTGAATTAATTTAAATTCTT
>DATEAB010000036.1:0-17106 GCA_035288545.1 archaeon
AACGACCACGACGACAACCAGCACTGCCAACCTGTGCAAGGGAAATGCGATTTGCGCTTACGACACTGTGACGGAAGTTATTGACGGGGACACGCTGAATACGCAGCAGCACGGCACGGTGCGGCTCGCGCTTGTCAACACTCCAGAGAAAGGGCAGGACGGATACGACGAGGCCAAGGAATTTCTGACGGACATATGCTTTGTCGAGACGAGTAGCGTGCTGATTGATCAGGACGACAGGCAGCCTCTGGATAATTTTGGAAGGATTGTCGCGAAAGTTTTCTGCGGAGAGCTGAACGCGAACGAGGAAATTTACTATGGTGCTTACGGCGAGATAAACACCGACTACTGCGGACAGAGCGAGTTTGCCAGCGAAGACTGGGCGATTGACGGTGGATGCTAGAAAAAAGATATTTACTTAGATTTTTACTACTGGGCTTGATGTTTTCTTCGACTCGAATTGTAGTTCAGATTGTTGACAAAATAAATCCAATATACGGAACAGAAGAAAAGTAAAACGGTTAATTTCGATGCGAGGTTCAGGCTGATTGGGTAAAGTCCGATTTTGTTCAGCAGCTCCGCCTCCGTCGCGTTTAGCTCGCCTGTGGCGTTGAATATTGAAAATCTGTTCATCTGTAGTATGTTTCTCAATGTGTCAATGTCGGCGCCCAGGCCGTAGAAGTTGTAGAGGGAAAACCAGTAGAAGAAGTTGAAGAGGACCTCGTAGAAGGAGACCATCGCTATGAAAAATCCAAGCAATATCCAGAATTGTTTGTTGTTGCTCCGTTCGATCCTTTCCCTGTTTGCGTTGAGGAAGAATGCGAACGCGAGAAATGCTGCGTACTGAAGAACAGTGATGGGTTTTATAAATGAAAATAAGTCGGTGCTGAATCCGTAAAATATTCCTGCAAAAATACTGACTATGCTGACTGCCGTGAAAACGAGAGATGCTCTGAAATAATTTTTGTCCATAAAAATCATTCGTCGAAATAATAATTTGCTTCTTGAATAATAAAAATTTTTATTTCTCCTGAGTTTAATCCTATCTTTTCTTGATAGTTTCTTCTGCTGATGCTGCTGGAACTGCGGGAGCTGGCAGCGGACCTTTCAACAATTTTGCTTTTTCAATCGCCCTGACTTTCGCCGCGATTTCCTTGCTCGGCTTGCCCCAGTCCTTCTTCGTCTCGCACTTCGGGTCCAGGCACATCCTGAACGGGCGCTTGCCCCTTCGCACAACCTGAATCATCGGAGTGCCGCACTTCTCGCAGATCTTTCCTAGCGGCGTGATGTATGCACCTTGCGGCAGAGGGTAGAGGTTGTGGCAATTCGGATAGCTGCTGCAACCCACGAAAAATTTCATCGTCTTCCTGCTGCGGATTATTCTGAGTTCGCCGACCTTGCACATCGGGCACGTTCCCAATCTTCTTTCATCTTTTCTTGCTTGAACAAGCGCTTCCAAAAGTTTCTTCCCGATTTTTGTTTCGTTCTGCTTGAACTCTTTCAGCACATCGATGAGAGTTTCCTTCGCCTCCTCCACAACTTCATCGCGCTTCTTCGTCCCTTTCTGCACCTCCTCCATTTCCCCTTCAAACTTTTTCGTCAGCTCCTCGCTCAGAATTCTTGGCGCGAAATCTTTCAGCGCTTTCGTGACCGCCTCTCCGAGCTTTGTCACCTGGATCGATTTTCCGAGAATATATTTTCTTGTGTAAAGCGTCTGCAGAATTTCCGCACGGGTGGCTCGAGTGCCGAGGTTGCGCTCTTCCATTTCCCGGAGTATGCTTCCCTGAGAAAAACGGCCAGGAGGCTGAGTCTCTTTTGCGAGCTGCTCGATTGACGCGACTTTTATTTTCTGCCCGACTTCCATCGGCGGCAGAATCTGCTCGTCGATCGTCATGTATTGCTCGTAAATCTTCGTCCATCCCGGCTCGATCGTTCGCTTGCCGACCGTCTTGAAAATATTTTCTGCAATTTCCAATGATGCTGTCAGGCTTTCGCGCAATGCCTCTTCTGCGAAAACTGCGAGGAAACGCCTGACGATGAGGTCGTACAGTCGTCGCTGCTGCGACGTGAGCTTGCTGAGCTCAGGCGTCTCGTTTGTCGGATAGACAGCCGGGTGCGCGGGATCCTCCCTCTTTCCTTCATTTGGTTTTAATTCTTTCTGTAGCAATTGCTCTGAAAATTTTGCATAAGGCTTCAGTTTCTGCAGCGCGTTGATGATTTTTTTGTAGTTGATGCTTGTAGGAAGCTTCTGAGAGCTGCTTCGCGGATAGGAAATAAAACCTGCCTGATACAGCGACTCGGCGATCGACATCGTCCACGTCGGTGAAAATTTGAACTGCGCGTACGATTCGGCCTGCAGGTCTGTGGTGTTGAACGGAACTGGCGGGGACTGCTTGTATTCTCTCTTCTTCAGGTCTTTGACGACGGCGTCCTTGCCTTTGCATACTTCCAAAATTTTGTCAGCCTGCTCTTTTTTCCAGAATTTTCCTTCCTCATGCGGCGCGATGATTTCCTTCCCGTCGACCTTCGCATGCAGCTCCAGTTCCCAGAACGGAGTTGGTTTGAACTTTCGAATTTCAAGCTCTCGGTCGAGCAAAATAGAAAGAGTTGGACCTTGCACGCGGCCAGTCGACAAAATTGCAAATCCTTTCTCTGCCACGCTTTTCATTGCCAGCGTGAGAGCGCGCGTGAGGTTGATTCCCCAGAAAAAGTCCAGGTAGTGCCTCGTGAGGCCTGCCTCCACGTTTTCAATGTCGACATGCGGCGACATGTTTTCATAACTTTCAATCAACTCGTCCTTCGTCAGCGTGGAGAACTTCATACGTTTCGCGTCTTTCTTTTCCGTGAGCATGGTCAGGATGTTGTAGCCGATGACGCTGCCCTCGGTGTCGAAGTCTGTCGCGATGACGAAATCCTTCCCGTGCTTCACCTGCTCTGCCACGTTCAAATAATATTTTTTCGCGAACTCGCTGCCCTTCTTCGTGAACGTCGGTACCCACTGCACGTCGAAGATTGGATATGTCCAGCCGCCCCGCTTCTTGATCGTGTCGAGAACGAACAGGTGGCCGACTGCGGGAACGACGATTATCTTTTTTCCTCCGCGCTCGAACTCGTACCAGAAAGCCTCGTTCTTCTCCATTCGTTCGGGCTTGCCCTTCTCGGCCAGAGCTTCCGCTATCCTTTTCGATGCGTCTGGTTTCTCAGAAATTATCACCGTGACGTTAGAGTTTGATGCTTTTGATGCTTTTGATTTCGAGTCGCTTGCAGCCGACACCTTTGTTTTCCTAGCCATTCAAATCAAGTTGTTTGTTAATGCTTATAAAACTTTTCTTGGACTTCCGTGGCTCCGCGCTGGCAAGAGTTAAAATAAATAAAACCTTTAAATCCTTAATTATTTTGTTAAGAGATATGAAATCGATGAAAGTGATGAAACTTCAGGACAGGACGCTTTTCTCCTTTGAGATAAGCCAATACAGGAGCGCAACTGACAGGGCAGTGAATGCTGTTTATGAAAAATTTAAGCCGAGGATCGAGGCGAAGCTGCACAGCATATACAAGAGTTTTGAAAAAATAAGGACGATGTTTCAGGAAAGAGGGACAGAAAATTTCAGATATGCTGCCGGCAGAATGTTCAGCGAGCTGCCTCTCTCGACATCGAACCTTCCGCTATCGGAAAGCGCGGAGGCTGAGATAAAAAGGATTATGAGAGACTTGCCGTCTTTCTTGCACGTGGGCGAGGAGGAATACGGAGAGCCGTTTTTCCCGGAAAACAGAAAAGCGTTTCGCGAATATGCCCAATACGCCGCGCGCGAGCATAGAATTAGCGGAACAGCAGAAACAAAGAACGAAGGCAGGATTCAGTTGTTTCTAAGTAAAAATATTTCATCCCATTCGGAGTTTACACGTAAACTAAAGCAGACTCGTGCTGTTGCGAAATCTACCAACAGTCCCATTGTTTTAATGCTACTTTTGCAAACCGCCGGCTTTCCAGATACTCAAGAATTGTTTTATGAAATGGAAGATGCGCTTTACGAAAACGGATTCCCGAATTTGAAGTACAGGGGATTGGTGACTGAGCAGATTCCGAACGTGGACATTGCGGAAAAAATGGAGGAGAGGCTGGCAGGAATGAGAGCGACAAGAGAGACGAGCGTATATGCGAAAAGGCAGATCAATGCGGCAACGTTCGCACTCGAGACATACAGCCGCGCGGACTTTTCTGACTCGAATGAACAAAATAAATTGAGAAAGTGGCTGAAGGGGAATGCGCAGATTATGAAGGTGATGTCGTGGCAGCAAGATTTTCTGGATGAAATATTCCAAGAAGAATTGAGTGAGAACGCGAATAGGCTTATGGATTTTGTTTATAGGGTGTCTGGCACCTCAGTCGTCACTAGTTTAGTCAAACTTCAAAACGATGTCGAAATCAAGGATTTCTTTGATGCGATATGGGCCACTCTGAGAGGCCATCCGAAATATTACAGCGAAGTGAAGGACAGCAGGCAAGCGATTGAAGATCAGCTGACGAACGTCTGGTTCCATGTCAAGAGAAGAGAGTTTTTGGAGGCAAAAAGAAGAAGCAGCGAGCACATATTGGAGTTGACTCCGCGCTCGGCTTACATTGCTGTAAAAGTTCTGGATGGCAAAGGAAATGTGGCAGGTTACAGATTCCAGAACTTTATGACAAGGTCCGAAGCCTACAGAAAGTTGCAAGAAGAGGAGCTTGCGAAATCGCGGGCTGTTATGGATGTAGCCAAACAACTCCAAAAAATGAGAGTGCGTGTGACTGGGCCTTTGGATAATTATCTCGTAGCGCCGGAACTGGGACAGACGGAACTGCTGGGACAGATGGAACGGGCGGAACCTTCAACAGAACCAAAACTGGAGCAAAAATTAGAGCGGGAATTGCAAATTGAAGTCGAAGATGTTGCTCAGAATAAATCTGTTAAATAATTTCTTACTCCAAAATTATCGGCCTCGGAGACGTATCGCGGTAAACGCTCTGCGGCTTCCTTTCCATCATCTGTCCCATCGCCGCGATCCTGCTTTCAAGAATCATAAGCCTGTGCAGCAGCTCGTTTATCTGCTCGTCATAGAGTCCGCTCGCGACTGGCGTTACGCGCGACGCTTCATGCAACGACTGTATGTTGTCTTCCAGATCTGTGATGCGCTTCTTCAGCGACTCGACCTGCTCACTCGTCTTCGAAACAGCCTGTCCTTGCATTCGTGAGATTGCATGTTCCATCTCCGCTCTCACCTGCTTCATTTCGTTTTGCAGATTGTCGACAATTTGGTGCATTCCTTCCGATTCTTCGGGAGACGCTGAGGGTCTTGCCTGCTGCATTTTCAGTTTCATTTCTTTCAGCTCGCTTTGCAAATCGACAACTACATCTTCCGCCATTCCTTCCTTTGTCTCTCTTTTCATTGCCGTCTGCCTTACTTCTTTCAAGTCATGCTGCAAGAGGTCGATCTGGCTGTGCAATGCTTCGATATCGACTTGCGCACTAGACTGCGATGCTTTCTGGATTTTTGAATTCATTATCGAAATTTGGTTGTTCAAACTGTCTATTTCGGCTTGCATCTGCGACAAATCTTGCGTGCCGAGATGAACTCCGAACTTGCTTTTCTTCATTTCCTTTTCTAAATTTTCCACCTTTTCCTGTAACTTGGCGACTTCCTCCGAAGCCAAGTACGCCATGCCATCTTTGACTTTTCTCACATCCTTTTGCAGAGTTGTGAATTCTTCCTGAAGCTTTTCGAAGTTTTCCTGTATATTTGCCGGAAGGGCTTTTCCGAGATTCTTCAACTTCTTTTCGGTATCCGCATAAATTTCCTGCGTCTTGTCATAAAGACCGGCCAGTTCTTTTATCTTCCACATCTTCTGTTCGAAATCGGCTCCGTGCATTGATTCCAATTTCGAAGTGAGATTGGTGATCATGCCTTCAAAAGAAGTCAGTTTTCTGCTGTGAGAAATTATGTCCTTTCTTGTGGATTCGACTTCTTCAATGAGGTCCGAATATACTTTGACATCCTGACCGCCGCCTTCTGCCATCACGCGTTCGAGGTTGAGAATCTTCGAATCGATTTCGACTTTCATGTTCAGCAGCGTGTCCATGCCAAGCTTCACGTCCTTCACGCGGTTCGACAAAAATTGTATGTCTGCATAAAGAGGAGCGTTCCCAATCTTTTCCTTTATTTCCCGGATTTCTCTGCTCGTCTCGATTCGCTGGTCGGAAAGCTCGTTCATTATCGATTTCAGCGTCTCTACGCTCGCAGGCTCGACCTTGCCCCGCAAAATTTCTATCTCTGCTTTCATGTTTTCCAGCATGCCAAGCTTGCTCTGCAACGCGTCTATTCTCGCGCGCAGCCCTGCAACTTCGTCCGGATGCGCTGCCTCCCTCGGCAAGTTTGCCAGGCTCTGCAATCTTGTTTCGACCGACGAAATTCGCTGGTGAAGTCGCGACTCGAGCGGCTGCATCCACTGCTTCACTTCTTGCTGCGTGACGGTTGGCTGCTGCTCTTGAGGCTGTGCTGATGCCTCTGCTTCCTTCTGCATGTGCGTTTGAACTTCTTCCAGCATTTTTTTCAGTTCGATTATTCCTGCCTGCTCCACCATCAGCAAATCTTCAACATCGTCCATCCTTCCAGTCAGCTCTCCTACCGACGACAAATCGATTCCAGAAATTTTTTCCTGCACTTCGTTCAGCGAAGTCTCTATGTCGATGAAGCGCTTCTCGACCTGCAGCAGGCTCAGCTTGAACTTGTCTTCCACGGACTTTCCAAAATTAGCACCAGTATTTCCTGTGTTTTTTTGCGGCTGAGGACTTTCCTTTTTCGCCGGCTCTTTTTTCACAGGCTCTTCAGCTTCTTCAGCGGGCGCAGGCAGTTCCTGTCCCACGACTACGCTTTCGTCCTCTTCCTGTCCTAAATCGTCTACAACCAACAAAACGACCTCTTCTCTCTTCAGTCTATAAAATAATTTATTTTCTTGCTTATATTATGCTTTTGCCTGCTTTGCTTACACGCCGCTGCGTTTCCCCAGTTTTACCGCGTCTCGAAGCCAGAAGAACCAGAACAGCAGCACTACCGCGATCAGCCCTTCCCTCCAGAGCAGGGTGTGAACGACGTCGAAATTCTCCCAGCCGAAGACGAAGGAGTACCACAGCGTCGACCATACGCGCAGGAAGTTCAGCAAAAACACGGCAGGCAGAGAGACAGCGAGGAAGCGGAACTTTCTTTCCCAGCTTGGCAGAGGAGTGGCGACGACGAGCGCGGCCAGCGCGTAGAGCGACTTCCATCCAGTCGAGTCGAGGGAAATCTGCACGTTGCGCAGCGTGTTGTCAGCGTCAACGATTGTAACGAACGAGCCGGACGACGTGGCGGAAATTTTTTGGAATTGCAAAACATGGGCTGTTATAGCTGCCAGAAAATTTTGCAGCGGGGGAAATGTCGCGTCGGTCAGCAGGACGAAGTACATCGGCAGCGCGAGCAGGTTGAAGACGAGAAAAAATTGTCCGACTTGCAGAAGTTTTTTTCGTGACGAAAATTTTTTCACTTGATCACTTCTCGTTTTTCAATTGTTGAACAAATTGCTTTATTTTTTCGTAGATTAAATCTCGCATTTTTCTTATTTCATCTAAAGTTCTTTCAGATTGTTTTTCGCCAATGTTTCTTTTTACACCCAGTTGCCAATCTTCAACTTTTGATTGATATTTTGCAGGTAACTTATCAGCGCACATGAAAGTAATAATTTTGTCAGCTTTTTCTAACATCTCGTCAGTTAATTTTTTTGCCTCTAGATTTTTTGCTTCTATGCCGATTTCTTTCAATGCTATGTAAACATTTGGATCGACTTTCCAATTTCCGCCTTGAGGATCAATTCCAGCGCTCATTGCGGAGTGTGATTCAGAAAGCTTGTTGAAAATTAATTCTGCCATTTGACTTCTTCTTGAGTTGCTCATGCAAATGAAAAGTACTGTCTTCATAAACTCACTTCTTTTTCAGAATGCTTCTTATCGAATCGGCGATGTTTTTTCCGCGACGGATCAGAAGAGTTGTAATGAGTTCATCAAGTTTGTCTCGCGCTCCTTCCTTTTCCAGCGTCTCGCCGAGCCGCACGAACAGGCCGTGGTAGACGCGGAATGCTTTCAGCCCTGCAGCCACTGCGTCCTTCTGGTGCGCGTCCCTCAGCATGTCGGGAAATTCTTTTTCGAAATCTTCCAGCAGCTTCTGCTTTTCTTTTATCTTCATGGCCTGAGGCGGATAGTAGGTGCGGGTTCCGAGAGAAGTTGCCAGCTTCACGACATTCTGCGGAAGAGGGCGGACGTCGGACGCGATGATGACGGGACGGCCGAACTTCAGAATATGCTTGATGACTTCTCCGCGTTTCGCCTGCCTGATCGTCGTCGCGGAGATAATTTTCCCTTCGGTGTCGAAAATCGCGATTCCGAAATTTATTCCCGCATCAAGTCCAACAATCAGATTTCTTACCAACCAAACGCCTCGCTTTTCCGCTTAATATTTTGTCGTGAAAAGTTTTTTAATGCCCTTCGCAAGTTTCTTGCCGATGCCCTTTACTTCCTGCAGCTCTTCTTCGCTTGCCGCGAAAATATTTTCAACGCTTCCGAATTTTTCCAGCAGGCGCTTCGCCAAAACTGTAGACACGCCCGGAATCGATGCAACGACAAATTCCTGAAGCTGCTGCGTCGTCTTCGGCTTCTTCCCCACTTTTATCCCGACGAAGTTCTGCGACTCATGTTGCTCCTTCTTTGCGATCCAGTAGATAATTTTCGCGCTGTCATACTCGTTTTTGCTTGTTAGGATAGAGACGCCGTAGTCGAGGATGAGTGCTGCGATTGCTCCCTTCAACGCGTTGTCATTTATCTCGCGGTTGGAATAGCCTTCGATCAGCAGCAGTGGATGTTCGAAATTTTCCCTCATGTTTCTTGCCTGGTCGAATATGCGGCCGTCGATGATGCTGCTCACAAAATCGTCAAAACTCTTTCGTTCGATTGCGACTTTCTCGCTTGCCAAAAAATCTCCGACCTCAAGCGGCTGCGTGTTGACGACCGCTCCCAGCTTTTTCAGATGATCTGCGACCTCTCTCTCTCGATAATCCGCAACGACTACAACTTTTCCCTTCGGCGTCAACATTTTCTGCGTTTCCATTTTATCACTTCATTCAATAAAATCTTTTAAACTTTTCTTCCTTTCCAGCCTCTTTTTCATTCCATGCAGAATTCCTCTCATTCGTTTTTCCTTGTTGATGGCCGCGAAGAAATACGCCTCGTCGCGCGTGTCCTTCGTTATCAAGAAAATTGTTTTTCCAGAAACTTGTCTTCCAACTCGACCTCTTCTTTGTATCGCGCGAATTTCGCTCGGAACGGGCTCGTAGAAAATCGCGTAGTCGACTGACGGCACGTCGAGTCCTTCCTCGCCGATGCTTGTTGACACGAGGACATTGAACTCTCCATTGCGGAAGCGGCTCAGCATCGCTATCTGCTGGTCCTGCGTCATTCCTTTCCCTGATTTCATTGTCTGCCCTATGAATTCCTGGGCAGAAATATTTTCCGCCTCCAGCAGCTTCCTGATTTTCTCAACAGCCGAACGGTAATTTGCAAAAATAATTATTTTTATCCCGGATTTTCCTTTCAGCAAATCCTTGACAATATCTTTCAGCTTACCTGCCTTCGGATGATCGATTCCCTGTTCATGCATGTCTTGAATTCTCTTGTACGCATCGATCATTCGCGGATCCCGCATAATTTTCCTGTCCGTATTTTTCTTGCTGCTTCCCAGCTTGTGCAGGTATTCATGGAGTGATGACATGCCTTGTGTTTCCAGGAGCTCGATGGCGTGCTCGAGCTTGATTGCCTCAGCCAGCCTCAGCATCGCATGCAGCGATCCGTAATTGTTCCGGTTGTGCGAATAGCTCATACTCGTCCTTATCTGCATTGCCAGCAGCTCTCTCTTGCTTGGCCTGTATGTGTGGATTATGTGATGCTCAGCCAGCCAATAAATCGAATCCTTCAAAATCTCCTGCAGCATGCCGCGCAGCATCTGGAATTCCGCAGGAAAATCTACATATAGGAAATCCTTCTGGATTTCCTTCACATACTTGCTCACGTCCTCGTCCTGCTCGCTGCGTATCTCCACCGCCTCGACGAACAGGTTGTTTTTTATTTCCTCAATTTTTTCTTCCGTCGCTCCAGGCGATGCTGTCAGCCCCAGAATTAGCGGATGTTCAGACTGTTCTCGATATTTTTTCGACACGTACGTGTACGCGTAGTCCTTCACGCTGCGATGCGCTTCGTCGAAGACTGCGAGCGAGAAATTTCTCAGATGCAGCCGCCCGGCCTCGACGTCGTTTTCAATGGTCTGCGGCGTTGCCACCACCACAGTCGCAAAATCGTAAAGCTCCGTCCGCTCGCTTGGCTGGATTTTTCCCGTGATGAGAATGATTTTTTCCGCGTCTACCGTCGTCTGCTGCTCGAAGCTTTTCTTGTGCTGGGCGTTCAGCGGGCGCGTGGGCGCCATGATGAGTATCTTGCTCTGGGGGAATTTTTTCAGCCGCTCGATTGCGACGAGGATGGCGATGAGAGTCTTGCCGATGCCAGTTGGCAGGACGACAAGAGTGTTTTTACGCGTTGCCGTTTCCGATATGTTAATTTGGTAGTCACGCGGCTCTATGTTTTTAAGTTCTACAGGCATAATGAGGACACACTATTAATTATCTCTCGTAATAAAAAGTTAAGTTTAAGAATCCACAAATTAAAGTTGAGAGATAAGTTCAGAGAGACTGATAAGAGCTGTGAGAGAAATGAAAGTAGCAGTTATGTTTAGCGGGGGCAAAGATAGTGTTGCTTGTTGTCTATATGCTCTTCAGCAAGGCTGGCAGGTCGAGGCGCTTGTTGCGATAAAGCCGAGAAGCACAGAGGCTTACTTGTGGCACTACCCGACTGTCGAGTGGACGCTGCTGCAGGCCGAGGCGATGGGCATACCGATAATCATGGCAAAGACCGACGAGATCGGTTCAACTAAAGAAGCGAAAATTCTTGAAAATGTTTTCGCACGACTGAAGTCAGAAGCAGTTTTACTCGGCGGTGTCGGACTACAGCAGACTCAGATAAATGAAGTGAAGAAAGTTGCAGAAAAGTTCGGGAAAAATGTGATTGTTCCTTTTGCTGGCATGGCGAGTGAGCAGCTGCTTGAGCACGAAATCGCGCAGGGCTTTGACATACGCATAACAGATGTGGCCGCGGACGGATTAGGGCCGGAATGGATTGGCAAGCGGCTTGACTTCGAGACGATGATTGACTTAAAGCATTTGAGCGGAAAATTTGGTTTTGACGCGCTTGGAGAAGGAGGCGGATATAATAGTTTTGTAGTGGATGGTCCTATTTTCAAGAAAAGAATTGAATTTCTCGACGCGGAAAAAATTTGGGACAGCAAGACTTCTTCTGGTTACCTTGACGTGAAGGACGCAGAGCTAAAAGAAAAGGAATAATTTTAAAAATATTGTACATAGAATTCATCTTTTGGGTCATGTGTAGGCATTTGCACAATGTAAGTTTTTAAAACCCCCGCAACATCTCGTATATTATGTGGCGTCAGCGGTTCTATAAAAACTAAAACTCCTTGTTTAAGCGGAAATTCTTTATCACGCAAAAACGGGCCTGTTCGGTAAAAATCTTTGCTTTGTTCGTCTAAGAAATATTGTTTTAAAGTGCCAGTACCTTCGCTCACAACGAATAATTCAAAGGTTTTTTTATGAAGATGCAATCTCAAACTGGTAAGTTCCGCGTAAACAACTGAACGTGGTCTATGCAAAAGCCCTAATGAATTTAATGCGTCTTTCACTTCTTGCGGTTCAGGACCCTCAAGTTCCTTGTAAATTACTTCAGGTTTATTTTGAAGCGCCATACTAAATTCAAATGCGTTTTAAGATTTAAGTATTTGAAAATCTTTTGAGCAATAAAAATCATTTAAATAGAGATGAATAATCTTCAATTGCTCGGGTCGCCTAACTCGGTGGGGCACCAGAAAAAATTGGTGAATCTCGAAAACTGGCGAGCGCAAGCTCATCTGGGTTCAAATCCCAGCCCGAGCGCATTTCGTTTCTTTTTTTTTTGAAAAAAAAATTTGAAGAAGGGAAAGTTCCAAGAAAACCGTAGGTTGTCTTTACCATTTCTATGACGAGCGTTGGTGCTGCTGCCGTCTGTTGTTGTAGTCGTTGAAGAAAGAAATAAGAGAAAAGTTCTAGATTAAATTAAACCTACTGCTGGAATGAGAACGAGGGCAAGTCCGATTCTTGCCAGTCGAGGAACGTCTTCGATGAAGTGCTGCGTGATTTTCAGCTGTCTGTAGCGGACGATCGAGTAGATGCCATCCGCGGCTAGCATAATTCCTGCCGTGATGGGGTTGACGAGGCCGAAGAACCAGCTTATGCCGACTCCGACGCGGAAGAAGCGGAGGAACTGGTCAGGCCAGACGTTCTGGTGCTTGTACAGCTTGTGCGAAAGGAGGCCGTCCCAGAAGATCCATGTGAAGGACAGCGACCTGCTCGCTATAGCGAAAAGAGAAATGGCGACGACGTTAGGACGAGTGAAAAGAGTCTGTATCCTTTCCTTCAACTTCGGCACCCGTGAAATCACGTTTTTAACAGTTTTCACGGCTTTCGCTGTTTTGGTTATTTTTCTAGCAATTGTTCTAGACCCTGATTTTACTGACACCGACTTTTTACTCCATTTGCCCTTTCGGGTAAGAGAAAGTTGTGAAGAACGGGTTATAAAGGTCGCTCTTTTCGCGTTTGCACCATCGAAGAGCTTAAATACTTGCCTGGGTTAATTTCTTACAGAATTTAGGAGGTCGTAAATTAACTAACGTAAGGAACTGGTTGTGTCGACCGAAAGGCAAACTTTAGGCGAAAACGCGGTTTCTTGGTATAGATAATTGAGACTGAGTGCGGATTTGATTGGAAACTGCCAAGAATTAATCGACTTGAGTTCGACTGAGGACTGCTGAAGGGCAACTTGAAGAAGGCTTGAGGGATGAAGGCTAATTCTGAGCGTGGAAAATCAAAAATTCGCCAAAAAATTCGCAAAAATAATAAAAAAATAAAATGGAGGGAATTTAATGCCAAGATTTGAAAGAAGAAGTGGAGGCGGAGGCTTCCGGGGAGGAGGCCGAGGCGGAGGCGGAGGCTCTTGGGGCGGTGGCAGAGACAGAGGCGGAGGATATGACATGCCTAAGCCGGTCAAGCCAGGCGAAGAGTACGACGTCGAGATTTCCGAAGTTGGCTCAAAGGGAGACGGAATTGCCAGAGTGAAGAACTTTGTCGTGTTCGTCGCTGGAGTCAAGCAAGGCGAGAAGTGCAAGATCAGGATAAAAGAGGTCATGAACAGGTTCGCCATCGGAGAGAAAGTAGTCGCCGGATCTGAAGCAGCCGAATCTGAGGGCGGAAAGGCCGAAGCTGAAAGCGATGCAAAGGCCGAAGACGTCACCGAAGAGGAAGCTACCGAAGCCGAAGAAAGCGAAGAAGAATAGCGAAACGACTGACAAAAAAATAAAACAATGAAATATTTGATGAATTTTTTACTTTCCTTTTTCTACTTTTTCTAAAAATTTCTGAATTATTTTCGAATTTCTAAAAATTTTCCTCAAATTTTATTTATTCAATTTATAAGCCGCCGAAACGAAGTTCTACACAAGCAAAAGGTGCAAAAATGGCAAGACCATTGGGAATTACTATAATATGCGTTCTCGGTTGGTTGAGCGCGCTCATCGCCATCCTCGGAGGGCTCGCGCTGTTCGGCATAACGACAGGACTCGGAACTGTGATCGGGGGAGTTCCTGGAGGAGTGCTGGCAGGACTAGGCAGCGTCGCAGGCCTCCTGATATTCGTTCTCGGAATCGCGACAGCCTACGTGCTTTACGGCCTTTGGCAGATGAAGAAATGGGGATGGACATGGACGATGGTGCTTGAAGGGATCTCGCTTCTCATCGCACTTCCTTCGTTCAACATAGTCGGCATCGCAATCCCTGCGATAATAATCTTCTATCTTTGGACCAACCAGAAGCGCTTCAAGTAAATTTTTTGTTTTTATTTATTTTTCCAATTTTTTTCTGATTTTTGCATGCTAGCTGCTGCTCGAGAAGACAAAAGACAGATAGAAATAATTTAAAGTGCAAATTGTTAATAGAGGTGTTTGCCATCAAGCTCCGAAAACAAAAAATTCCTGAGAAGGGCAACGTTTACAAGACGTCTCGCGTGTCGTACATATCCAACTACGCGCTTGTCGCGCTGGCCGCGGTGCTGCTCGTCATGGTCTGGCCGTACCTGAACGTGAAAATCTTCTTCACCTCCTACGCCGACCTGCTGCCGTTCGGCATCTTTTCCGCCTTCCTTCTCACGATAACTTTCCTGATCGAGGAGCCGGCAATCGAGCAGCTCATGCGAAAGTACGTCGTGACGAACAACGAAGTGATAAAGATCGAGGGGCTGATAAGGAGGAAAAGGATATCCATTCCCCATGGGAACGTTTCCGACATACGCGTCAAGAAGGGAGTGTGGGGGCGCATCTTCAATTTCGGCGACGTCGAGGTGACAGGCTTCCGCGAGAATATCGTGATGAAGGGAGTGAGAAACCCCGACGAGATTTACAGGCAGGTAGAGAACAAGGTGAGCCTGATGAGGGAAGGGTTTATCAGGAGAACGAAAGGCGTAACGTTCGGAAGCGAAAGAAGTGAAAGCCCGGACGTGGAAAGTTCAAAGGAAATTTGAGAAATGCAAGAGATATAAGAGATTTAAGCCAGCGAGTGACAACAAAAAAGTATGCCAGTTAACGCAGGACCTGAATATTTTGCAGCCGAGAGAAAATATCTCGCCGCGAAGAGCAAGGAAGAAAAAATCGCCGCGCTCAAGGAAATGATACGCCTGCTTCCGAAACACAAAGGAAGCGAGCACCAGCTTTCTGAATTCAAGAGACGCCTGGCGAAGCTGAAGAAACAGGCCGAGACGGCGAGGAGAAGCGGAAGAGGCAAGCCGAAGTTTTCGATAAGGAAGGAAGGGGCCGCGACCGTTTGCCTGGTCGGCTTGACGAACTGCGGAAAAAGCTCTCTGCTGAACGCGCTGACGAACGCGCACGCGGAGGTTGCGGATTATCCTTACACGACGAAGCTGCCTGAAGTAGGTATGATGCGGTACAAGGACGTGCAGCTGCAGCTCATCGAGGTGCCGTCGAGCTTTGACAGCGAGATGCTTTCGCTGCTGGAGATAGCCGACGAATGCATCGTGATGATTGATGCGACGCAGGAAATTGAAGAGCAAATAAAAAAACTGATGAAAATTTTGCAGAAGGCGTTTGACGTCGACGGAAGGCCGTACTTTTTTGTTGCGACGAAGGCTGACAGCAGTCAGGCAAAGTTGGGGGAAATAAGGAATGAGTACGGATTTTTGGAATTGTCTGCCGAGGAAGGGGAAAATTTGGAAGAGCTTAAGGGGCTGATGTGGAAGAACTTGGGGATGATACGGGTTTACACGAAAGAACCGGGAAAGCCGAAAGTGCTGCCTGCGATCGCGCTGAGGAAAGGGGCGTCTGTCGAGGACGTGGCGGAAAAGATCCACAAGGACTTCCTGAAGAATTTCAGGTTCGCGCGCATCTTCAACTCCACCAAGTTCAGCGGCAAGACTGTCGGTCTTGACTATCGAGTCGAGGACGAAGACGTGGTTGAAATACACACAAAATAAATTTTAAAAAATGAAATGTGACTGAAATGAAGATTTATCTGATAACACATCCCGACACAGTGCCTACGAGCGAGAAAGTGCCGCCGAAATGGAAGATTTCTGAAGACGGATGGAAGCAGGTAAGGAGTTTGGCGAAGAGAAAATTCTGGAGCGAAGTGGAATTCATCTACGCGAGCACCGAGCCGAAGGCGCATCTCGCAGGAAGGTACTGGGCGAAGAAACACAGGATACCGATGAAAATCGTCGAAGGAATAGACGAGATTAGGAAAAGAAACCAATTTCTGCGCAAGAAGCAATTGTGGGAAAACGTCGACTATTTTTACGCAAACCCGGCGAAAAGCGCCAGAGGATGGGAAACTGCGCGGAACTGCTTGGAGAGAATGCTGAAAGCCTTCAACAGAATCGTCTCGACGGAAAAAAAGAAAAAAAGGAAGGCGATCGCGGTGGTTTCTCACGGGGCAGTCGCCAATCTTTACGTCTGCCACCTGAAAAAGATCAAGCCAAGCCGCAAAGTCGGGCAGAAAAAAATCGGTTCATGGATTGTCATCGATACGGACAGGAAAAAAGTTTTGACGAAGTGGAGAGCTTACTGAAATTTTTTTTTAATTTTTCAGCGAATTTTTTTCTAATTTTTTTAAAAAATTCTGAGTGATGAAAAACAACAATTTTTATATACTCAGCCCGCACAATAGATTATTCTCTGAAATCAAATCAAAATGATTTTAAAAATCACTTTCAACACGGGAGTCGCACGATTAAAAAAATGTTCGGACCTCATTTGATGCTTGACCTTTATCATTGCAGCAAGGAAAAACTCGCGGATAAGGAATTTGTGAAGAAATTCCTAAAGGATTTTCCTGAATTTATCGGCATGCACCGCATTTCCGACCCGCAGGTCACTGAATACAGAGGGCGGGACGATTCTTTTGACCGCGGAGGAATTTCCGCTTTCGTCCTTCTTGCCGAGTCGCATGTCAGCATTCACACATTCCCTAAAGACGGGTTCGCAACGATTGATATTTTCTCATGCAGGGAGTTCGACACGAAGAAGGCGCAGGAATATCTGATGCAGACTTTCGAATCGAACAAGGCCGAGAAGAATTTCTTGATTCGCGGCAGGGAATTCGTCAAGCATTACCCAAAAAGCGTGGAGAAGGCGGCAAAGATTGTTGCGAAAGAGAGAAAGAAAGCTCGTTAAATATTTAAGGATTAATTGTAAATCCATTAAAATTTTGTATGATTCTCTAGAATGAATCCTGCTACCTGATTGTCATCGAGCATATTATCAGTTCGTGGGTCGAAGTAGGAAAGCCAAGTAACATTATGCTGATAATTAATAGGTAAACTAGTTAAACCTG
>DATEAB010000037.1:0-4837 GCA_035288545.1 archaeon
GAAAAATCAAAAAGCTCATGATCACAAGAGCAAAGAGGGATAGAATGTTGCCTAGAGCAAGTGCAAGTTCCTTCATAAGTTATATTTGTCTAAAAACTACATTTAAATTATGGGCTTTTGGGACAGGTTCAAGAAAAAACCTAAAGACGATGCTGGAGAAATTTCTGATTTAAACATGAATATGAAAAACCTTCCTACGATAACAGCCGAAGTTGCAGGAAGCGAGAACGTGCGCGCGAAGATGGATCTCGTCCTCATGCAGATAGAGAGTCTGAACATACGGCTGGAGACGTTCAACCAGAGGATGGAACGGCTCGAGCGAATGGTGCAGGAAATCTGGACGATTGCAAAGCAAGGTTGAGCAAAAGAACAAAGCAATTTCTTTTTAACTCTAATCTTTTTAAACCTAATGCGCGTTTAATTCTTTAGATTGAAATGATAATCGGCATCGTCGGGAAGCCTTCGAGCGGAAAGTCAAGTTTTTTCAAGGCAGCAACTCTGATCGACGTGAAAATCAGCCCAGTCCCCTTCACGACAATCAAGCCAAACATCGGAATTTCCTTTGTAATGATTGACTGCGTCGACAGAGAGTTCGGAAAGCAGTGCAGACCGAATCACGGCATGTGCAAGAACGGCAAGCGCTACGTGCCGATAAAACTCGTAGACGTTGCAGGACTGGTTCCGGGCGCGCATGAAGGAAAGGGTCTGGGCAACCAATTTCTGGACGACCTCAGGCAGGCATCCGCGCTGATTCACATTGTCGACGCTAGCGGGCTGACAGACGAGGAGGGAAAGGTCACAGAAGGCCACGACCCGGCAGCGGATGTGGAATTTTTGGAGCGCGAGATAGATCTGTGGTTTGCGTCAGTAATACAGAAAGCCATGCAAAAAATTGGAAAACCGGGAATAAAAATTGGTCAGGCAGAAATGATACAAATTTTGGCAGAGCAGCTAAGCGGACTAGAAGTCAGCAAGGCGCAAATCGACAAGGCGTTGCAGACGTCATCGTTGGACGACGTGGAAAAATTCTCGACAACGCTGAGGAAAATTTCAAAACCGATAATCATCGCGGCAAATAAAATCGATCTACCGGAGGCGCAGCAGAATTTAGAAAAGTTGAAAGAAAAATTTCCACATGCGTTTGTAATTCCAACTTCTGCCGAGTCAGAAATCGCGCTGAAGAAAGCGGCAGAAAAAAATCTTGTCGAATATCTGCCAGGAAGCAACTTCACTATACTCGATCCTTACAAACTCAGCAACGCGCAGCTTGCAATCCTCGACAAAATTCAGAAAGTTGTTGGCAAGTATGGTTCGACAGGAGTTCAACTATGTTTGAATAAAGCTGTCTTTGAATTATTGGACCATATTGCAGTTTATCCAGTAGCCGATCACAACAAATTGACGGACAAGGATGGAAATGTTTTGCCAGATGTTTATCTCGTGCCGAAAGGAACGACAGCGAAAGAACTGGCTTTTCGTGTGCACACATCAATTGGAGAAAAATTTATTGCGGGTGTTGATGCAAGAACGAAAAAAAGGATGGCAGCTGAGCACGAATTGAAAAACGGCGATGTTGTGGAAATCATGCATACAAAATAATTTTTTCCTAATATATTTTTCCTTGAAGGATGTAGATACCTCAAAATACATTCAGATATTTCAAGATATCGTGTGGGAGGTGAGATTTGAACCCATAGAAAATCAATTTAATTATGTTTAAGTTGTAAAACTTACTTAATATGAAAAGTGGCAGATTAATATATGGCGAAAACAGAACAGCCAAAACCAAGCCCTCACAAAACACAATTGATTCCTAGATTGATCCCTTTCGTAATTCTCGCTGGGGTTTTTATAACCGTATTTACACTATATCAGACAGGATACA
This sequence comes from archaeon, assembly GCA_035288545.1. Classification (GTDB taxonomy): domain Archaea; phylum Aenigmatarchaeota; class Aenigmatarchaeia; order CG10238-14; family SCSR01; genus DATEAB01. Next base: position 1,886 of record DATEAB010000037.1, read on the forward strand.
TAAATCTTGAAAATTTTCCTTATGAAATTAAGAATGCAGCATGTATCGGCGTTCCCTATGAAGGTTTTGATTTTGCTCCCGGATTGACTCCTTTACTGTATCCAAACTGGAACGGAGAACGTTCCGGATACACTTTTTATCTCGGCTCAGGAACAGGATTTCCTCCGATGGGGCTTATCCTTGGCATTGATGGTATATTGAGAGGAACACCAACAGGGAAGGGCAGTAATTTTGAAGTCTGTGTAAAAGATGTTGGCGGAAATTCTGTATGCAGAACGTTCCATTTGAAAGTGAATTCTGAATGTATCACTACAATTATCACTACCACTACTACAAACAATGGCAACTGCCCAACTACATCAAACCCACCATGTCATTCAATTCAAAACGGCGTTGCAGTCTCAGGAGTGATTGTGCCTGCTTCATGCAACTGCCCAAGCGACACTACTTATGCGGGTATGGACAACACAGCACCAGGCGGTCCTTATAAGATTTGTACATGCAAATGAACGGAATAGAACTTGAAATTTTTTAACTAGTCAAAGAGTTTTCATTCATTCTTGTCTTCGGGGAAATACCTCTTGGTTATGTATATTTCCTTGAAAAAATTCTTCTTGTTAGCGGAAAAGGGTAGTAATTAATACTGGTTATGCTAAAAATAATAGAGCGAGTGTGAGGTTGTGTACTCTCCTGATATTGATTCACTACTTAAAAGTAAAAAGATTAAAGTCGGCGACCGCATCCGCATAACGACGAAGACAGCCGTACACGAAGGTATACTTCTGCCGAGAATTGAGATGGGCGACACGCAGTCGATAGTTCTGAAGCTGGACAACGGCTATAATATAGGCATTCGTTACGACAAGGACGTCCAGCTGAAGCGGCTTGAGGGTGGGGCGAAGCTCGGCGTCATCCCGTCAGTTCATGTCCGCACAAAGCCGGGTCTGCCGGACGTTTCATTTATCGCTACAGGCGGAACGATAGGCACTCATGTCGACTACCGCACGGGCGCAGTTTACATGATAAGGAAGCCTGAGGAAATCATTGCCACGACTCCTGAGCTCGAGGACATCGCAAACATCAAAGTCATCCCCGCGCCGTTCACAGTCGCAAGCGAGGACATGAACCACACGCACTGGGCGAAGATCGCGGAGCTAGTTGCGAAAGAGCTGAACAAAGGCCGAAGAGGGGCGGTCGTAACGCACGGAACTGACACGCTGCATTTCACGTCAGCCGCACTGAGTTTCATGCTGAAAAATCTCAGCAAGCCTGTCGCGGTCGTGGGCGCGCAGCGTTCGCCCGATCGAGGAAGTTTCGACGGCCACATGAATTTGATATGCAGCGGATATTTCGCAGGACACAGCAACATCGGCGAGGTCGCGGTTGTCATGCACGCGACGACGAATGATGATTATTGTTACGCACACCGAGGAACGAAAGTCAGAAAGATGCACAGCAGCCGGCGCGACGCTTTCCGTTCAATCAACGACATGCCGCTTGCGAAGATCTGGCCGAGCGGAAAGATCGAGCAGATGAACACGAACGTCCGAACTTTCGACGCGAACAAAAAAGTCGAGGCCGACACAAAATTCGAACCTAAAGTCGCGCTTGTGAAAAGTTATCCTGGAAGCGATCCGGAAATCGTCGATTGGCATGTTGACAAAGGCTGCCGCGGAATTATTATCGAGGGCAGCGGTCTTGGCCACGTCCCGACTAGCGAGAGGGACATCGACATCGGACAGCTGCAGACAAATCCTTCATGGATCCCTCACATCCAGTCCGCGATCGAGCAGGGCGTCGTAGTCGTCATAACAACGCAGACACTCTACGGCCGCGTACATCCCTTCGTCTACCGCAACTTACGCCTACTCTACAAAACAGGCGCTGTGTTCGGAGAGGACATGCTGCCTGAGACTGCGTACATCAAGCTCGGATGGCTGCTCGGACATGAGAAAGAAAATGATTTCGAAAAGGTGAGGAACGCGATGCAGACAAATATTGCAGGAGAAATTTCGCGCGAGACCGACGCCCGTTCGTTTTTGTTTTAATCAACTGTAAACAATGAAGGAAAAGATTATGGAAGAAAAAGGGAAAAAATTGAACTTCAAGCAGCTCGGGCTGAAAGCTGGACTGGAAATCCACCAGCAGCTTGACACTCGCTTCAAGCTTTTCTGCAAATCGACCACTGCCATGGCGGAGAAAGTTCCGCTTGAAAATATTCGAAGAAAGCTGCATGCAGTGGCAGGAGAGCTGGGAAAATTCGACATCGCAACCCAGTTCGAGTCGATGAAGGACAGGACTTTCGCTTATCAGGTCTTCGCGAATGAAAACTGCATGGTCGAGGCGGACGAGGAGCCTCCGCACGAGCTGAACCTTGACGCGCTGAACATCGCTCTGCAGATCGCGCTGCTGCTCAACTGCCAAATTCCTGACGAGCTTCACGTCATGCGCAAGACTGTCACGGACGGCAGCAACACTTCAGGTTTCCAGCGAACGATACTTGTCGGAATGGAGGGCCACCTGAAGTACAAGGGAAAGAAAATTCCCATCACTTACATAAATCTGGAGGAGGACGCGGCCGCAATCGTGGGAGAGGAGGACGGAAACGCGACATATCGGCTGAACCGCATGGGCGTGCCGCTTGTTGAAATCGGCACAGGCCTGCTTGAGGGCTTCACTGCGGAAGAGATTGAGGATATCGCTTTTCAGATAGGGATGATTTGCAGATCGACGTCGGTAAAGCGCGGCATCGGGACGATCAGGCAGGACGTCAACGTGTCGATACGCGGAGGCCTGCGCGCGGAAATAAAAGGCGTGCAGGAGCTGAACCTGCTGTCGAAGATCGTTGAGAACGAGGCGCGGAGGCAGATCGCCATGACTGAAATCAGGAATAGTTTGAAGAGAAGGGAAGTGAAGAAAGTGACTGCCAGGCCGGAGGACGTCACGCTGCTG
>DATEAB010000038.1:0-16852 GCA_035288545.1 archaeon
AATCCTACTTTTTATTCACTTTTTAAAGCTTTTTATTTATTCATGACAATGAATTATAACTTATTAAGGCCTAAACAGGACTTAACGTGCACGTCACAGTAAGAAATTGCAGCAAGATAACGAAAAATTGCAAAAAGTAGCGAAAGAGCAGAAAAAAGAAAGCATGAAACAGAAAAAAATGGTGTCGGTAGAGAAAAATGGCTAAGGAAAGACGTCCGAAAAGAGGAAGTAGGGCATTTTGGCCACGCAAACGCGCGAAGAGGATTTATCCACGCGTAACTAGCTATGCTGCCGAGGAAAAGACCAAGCCGCTTGGGTTCGCGGGCTACAAGGTCGGCATGGCGCATGCTATGATTCTTGACAACCGCAAAGGTTCTCCTACGTTCGGTCAGGAAATCACAACCCCCATAACAATTTTAGAGACGCCACCTCTGCGCGTCGCAGGTCTTCGAGTTTATTCCTCCTCAACGAAAGGCATGACGGCCGCAGGCGAAGTCTGGGCTGCCGAATTGCCGAAAGAATTGTCGAGAAAGTTGAAGATTGGAAAGTCCAAGAGCGAGGAAAAAATTGCTGCTATGGAAAAAGAAAAAATGGCGGAAAAAATTTCGAACGTACGATTGATTGTTGCCACGCAGCCAAGCATCGCAGGAGTCGGAAAGAAAAAGCCGGAAATTTTTGAAGTCGAACTCGGCGGCAAGTCGGCGAAGGAGAAGTTCGACTACGCCAAAGGCATGCTGGGGAAGGACATCAGTGCGAAAGACGTGCTGCAGGAAGGGGAGATTATCGACGCGATTGCTGTTACGAAAGGAAAAGGCTTTCAAGGCGTCGTGAAGAGGTTCGGAATCCGCATCCAGGACAGGCATGCGAAGAAGAAGAAACGACACATAGGAACTCTGGGACCGCAAACGCCACGTCGCGTGAGGACGACGGTTCCGCAAGCAGGCCAGCTCGGCTTCCAGACGCGTACAGAGTTCAACAAGCGCGTATTGAAAATCGGAGAGGATGGAAAGGAAATAAACATTCCAAGCGGATTTGTTCGCTATGGCGTCGTGCGCAGCGGTTTTATCCTTGTCGAAGGCTCGTTGCCAGGACCGAAGAAGCGCCTGATACGTCTGCGATCGGCAGTCCGCCCCGTCCGAGCACGCGTAGTGCCTGTCGAGATAAAAGAAATTATCAAAGGTGGATGAATGGTGAGGTTGATAAAAAATGAAAGTTGATGTTTTTGATTTGAACGGAAAGGCAACGGGAAAGATAGACCTGCCAGCAGTTTTCAGCGAGCAAGTGAGAGAAGATTTGATACGTCGTGCAGTCTCTGCAATGCAGAGCAAGCGCAGGCAGCCATATGGAACTGACCCATACGCCGGCTTGCGTTCATCAGCCCATTACCATGGCTACCGCAGGCACAGATACACGATGATGAACAGGGAAATGGCAAGAATGCCGAGAATTCACGGAAAGACCACTCCGCAGTTGACGTGGCGCGCGAGACTTGTACCGCAGGCAGTGAAAGGTCGCGAGGCCCATCCGCCGAAAGCTGAGAAAGTTTGGTCGCTGAAGATAAACGACAAGGAAAGGAGAAAGGCGATACGTTCGGCAATCGCGGCCACCGCGCTGAAGGAGCTGGTAGCAAGGCGTGGGCACAGGTTCGCGCTAGATGCGTTGCCGATTGTCGTTGACGACGAGCTGCAGAGTTTGAAGAAAACGAAGGACGTCGTGGAATTTTTCAAAAAAGTCGGATTGGAGAAGGAACTGAAGAGAATTTCGGAAAGGAAAGTGCGGGCTGGAGTTGGAAAGACGCGCGGGCGAAGATACAAGAGAAAAACCGGACCGCTGATAGTTATCGCAGAGGACAAAGGCATAAGCAATGCAGCGAAGAATTTGCTGGGAGTCAACATAGTGCGAGCACAAAATCTTTCTGCAGAGCATCTGGCACCAGGAGCAGTGCCTGGACGCTTGGCAATTTTCACGAAGTCAGCAATCGAGTGGCTGAAGAACAAGCATGGTGAATGAAATGTCAAGTGTATTAAAACAATATAATTTGTCAATTGAAGATTACAAAGCAATTTCTGCTAGAATGACAGCTGTGCAAACATTATTAGAAAAACACATTGAACGCTATGGAGAACGGCCAATGAATAAAGATGATTTGATTCATGGATTTGCAACGATAAGACTTGCACTTGCAGCAACTGCCAACGGCGATTATAAAAAGTTTGGATCTGGAGAGTTTGTTGATTTTCTGCTTTACTGCGAGACTAAAGAAGCTTTAGATTTTCGTAAAAATCCCAAGCAATTACATGAAGAAATGGCGCATGCGCTGGAAGAATGGAAAGAAATGTTACGTAAAAGAGGAGAACCAGAAGCAAATATAAACGAATGGGCTTCAGAAAGTAAATTTTATTTATCTAGACCAAACTTTTTGCAAATGCTACAATCAGTTCTTCAAAAACCTGTTTATGAAAAATTAAAAGAGGAGAAATTAATTGGTGAATAAAAAATGAGTGCGACAATTCAAAATTATTTGGAAAATAAAATATCACAGGCAGAATTTTATGAAAAATTTTTATCCGAATTGAAAGCACAAAGAACAGTGGATGTACAGCAACTTCTTTGGATTCCTGACAATTGGGTTCTTGACAAAGACGACTACCGTATGAATGCTGACGATATTTCTGCTATGTTCAATGGATTGGCAGAAAAAGGAAGCATAAGGAAAATTATAGTTTGGCCTGGAAAGCCTACGGAAATGGAAGGAAGTGTAAAGAATAGTGGTTATAGAGAAATTATTGTTTTGTCCGAATATGAGAAGGAAGTTTTAGGGCAATTGGTAAAAAAAGGTTTCAGAGTTACGTATAAACCAAAAAGGAGTGGGGAACCATGGACGCTTGGAAAATTTTAAAATATCCTTACATGACAGAGAAATCAATCTCTCTTGTCGAAAAGGAAAATAAAATTGTTTTCGTTGTTGAAAGAAAGGCGACGAAAGAGCAGATAAAGAAAGCGTTTGAGCAGACGTTCGAAGTGAAAGTCGCGAAAATAAACACAGAGACGACGCTGAAGGGAGAGAAGAAAGCTTTTATAAAACTCAAACCAGAGTTTAAAGCTGTGGATGTGGCAACGAAGTTGGGATTGGTGTGAATGATATGAATGATATGAACAATAATATAAACCATATGAATTTGAGGCAGAAATTCGTGACATATTTGATGCGCGGATTAGAAAAAGTGATTGAAAGGGCGGAAAGATACAAAGAAATCGATAGCCAGTTTTCCACGGATTTTTATCGCGCCGGCAGGCTTATATTCAGGTTGCCGAAAACAAATGGCGAATGGCTTGAAGATGAAAAATGGAAGAAAGAACACATTAGATATGCGATGTGATGAAAAATGGCTTTATCAAATATGAATAGTTCAATTAATGGATTGGAAAGAATGATTGTGACTCCAGTTGGCAATGATAATACGAAATATAAACCAAGAGATTATGGCGACCTTGAGTTACTCACATCAAGAAATATTATAACTAGCGCACTTGAGAGTGAGATAAAAGCGAACAAAAATATAACAAAAATATTTTATATTTCGAATTTCGTTTTTGTTGATGATGTGATAATAACCGCATCACAGGGCGAAGTAAATTATAATGTTTTGAAAAGGAAGATGAAGTGAGTGGGAAAAAGAATAATTCCAAGAGCGCGCGGAAAAGGCGGGCCGCGTTATGTAGCTCCTTCGCATCGCTACTTGGGCAGAATTGAGTATTTTCCTTTTGCAGGCGCGACTGGCCGGGTCGTCGATATCGTCCACGATCCAGGACACAACGCGCCGGTTGCGGTAGTGAAGTTTGAGAACGGAAAGGAAATTTTGCACATCGCTGCAGAAGGCATGCAGGCCGGGGATGCAGTCAATTACAACGGAGAGCCGAACGTAGGAAATGTGCTGGCGCTTGAGAAAATTCCTGACGGCACGAAAGTTTTTAGCGTTGAAACTTATCCTGGAAGCGGTCCGAAGCTGTGCAGAAGCAGCGGGACGTTTGCAATTGTCGTAGGAAAGTTCGGTAGCCGCGTCAAGATTCAGTTTCCTTCGGGCAAGCAGGTCGAAGTCGCAGCGGCATGCCGCGCGACAGTCGGTGTTCCGGCAGCAGGCGGCCGCACTGACAAGCCGTGGGTCAAGGGAGGCAAGCACGCGTTCGCTATGCTTGCCCGCGGAAAAATTTTCCCTCGCAGCAAGGGAGTTGCAATGACTGCGACAGACCACCCATACGGAGGCCGTCAGAAAAGGCCGAGACCAAGCAAAAGTGTCAGCAGGCATGCTCCGCCCGGACAGAAAGTCGGTTCAATCAGTCCTCGCAGGATGGGCAAGAGAAAGGGAAGATAGATGTCGCAAGTCAAATATGGGGAAGAATATCTCATCGGACTACCTGTTCCAGCAAACGTTGTTCTTGGGAACTTAGATTCAGTCAGCAGTTTGTTTCCTTACAAAGATCTAAAAGCCACTGTGGACGCTATGAATAATAATCGTAAATGCGTTCTTTCTCTTTCTGATTTGGTTTTGTCAAGGGGAAATGGAGAGGACAAAACAATCTATGTTGGTGCTTTTCTAACAATCATAGCGCAGGAAGAAAAAAATATCGAAAGAATTTGTCGTGAACTCAAAACAAAAATGCCACATTTGTTTGCAGGTGTTGATTGTTCGCACAATGGTTATTCAAATGGTCATGCAAATGGTTATTCAAACGGCCATAGCAACAATGACGGTCATGTCAACGGCAGCGTGAAAAAAGAGGGTAAAAAGTAGAGAGGATTGATGAAAAATGCCAAAAATTTTTAGTTTCAAAGGACATTCGCTCGACGACCTGAAGAAGATGACGATCGAGGAGCTTGCCAGAGTCCTGACTTCACGAGAGAGGCGCACGCTGAAGAGAGGACTGACCGACCCGCAGAAAAAGCTGCTGGAAAACGTGCGCAAGAATCCTAGCGAGTTCCACAAAACCCACGCCCGCGACATGATAATTTTGCCTGAGATGGTCGGAGTGAAGTTCGGAGTTTTCAACGGAAAGGAATGGATCAACGTCATAGTCACGCCCGAGATGATAGGCAGACGACTCGGAGATTTCTCAATATCGATTAAGCGTGTCAAGCACAGCGCGCCGGGAATCGGGGCGACGCGCGGAAGCAAGCACATACCGTTGAAGTAAGAGCAAGAAAGCAAAAACCGCGGTGAAAAAAATGGCAGAGAAGGAAGAGAAAAAAGAGGCAGAAAAGAAAGAAATGAAAAAAACTGGAAAGAAAATTGCATCAGCAAAAATCAACCAGGCGCGAATTTCGTTCAAGCAGAGCCAGGTGTTGACAAGACAGATAAGGGGCAAGCGTTTGTCGACGGCGAAAAGATGGCTTGAATACTTGAGCGACGGCAAAACGACGATTGAAGGAACAAAGCATGGGAAGACGTATCCGACGGCAGCAGAGAAGTTCTTGGAGGCAATCCAATCATTGGAGGCAAACGCGAAAGTGAAAAACATGAATGTTGAAAAGTTGTTCCTCGTCAAGGCGCATGCGAACGCAGGCGAATCGTTTTACAGGCCGAGGAGCCGTTTTCATCTGCGGGGACGAAAGGCGAAGTCGACAAACCTGACATTTGTTGCAGCAGAACGATGAAAAGTGAGAAATGAAAAGTAAAAATTAAAAAGGAAAAAATTATGGCAGTCGAAAAATTGTTTGTGAAGGAAGGGATTAAGGCGGCCGAGGTCGAGAGCTATCTAGCCCAGCGTTTCGCAAGGGCCGGTTACAGCCACACGGAAATCCAGCGCACTCCTCTTGGCACTCGTATAATTGTTTTTGCGCACAAGCCGGGGCTTGTCGTCGGACGAAGCGGCAGGCGCATTTCGGAAATTACTGATGAAATAAAGCAGAAGTTCGGTTTTGAGAATCCTCTCATCGATGTGAAAGAGGTGGAAAATCCTTTCCTTGACGCGAAGATAGTCGCCCAGCGTATCGCAAATGCACTCGAACGCGGGATTAATTTTAAGAAAGTCGCAAATTACTACCTCGACAAAGTCATCGAAGCTGGAGCGATCGGCATAAGCATCCATGTCGGAGGAAAGCTGATGGGTGCGGAGCGCAGTCGCTTCCAGAAGTTCAAGAGGGGCTTCGTCGCTTACAGCGGCGACTACGCGGAGACGCTCGTCGACAAGGGCTACGCCCAGGGCAGTGTCAAGCCGGGCACCATCGGCATCCAGGTCCGCATCATGAGGGAAGCTCCGAAAGAGTTTGAGTTCAGGAAAGAATTGAAGAAGGAAAATGAGAAAGAAGTTAAAGAAATGATTGCAGGCATGAAGGAAGCCAGTGAAAAAATTTAACTTAGATAAAACCCGACTAAAATCAGGACAACGACAACTTCAAGGTATGCACCTTTTTGTAACGCTTGTAACTATTGGCTGAAAAATATATTTTCTAGTATATACATGCAATACTTACAACAAACATCCCTCTCGATCCTGTCGTAAAGACGCTGACTTGCTTTCGTGCCAAACGTCATCGCAAAGTTTTTATACGTGTAAGAAGTATAGAAAACAAGGATAAAACTGATGGCAATTCTCAAAGTTAAGCAAATAAGGGAAATGAAGCCTGACGACATGGCCAAGAAACTTTTTGAACTAAAGCTCGAGCTGGCGAAGGAGCACGGCAGCGTAAAGATGGGAAGGCCTGTCAAGAATCCAGGAAAGATACGCGAGCTGCGCCGGGCGATTGCAAGACTTAACACGATAAAGCATCAGACAAAGAGCCAAGCAAAAATGAAAAGTAAATGAAACGGAAATGAAAAGTAAAAAGTAAAAGGAAAAAATAAAAAATAAAAAGAGGATGAAAAAGTAGTGCGACAAAAAGGACTTCATGCAAAACCTGAACTGATTTTCTTTTTAATCGTAGCAATAGTTATCGTGCTTCTGATGGTGGGGACAGGAGCTTTGCAAGGGTGGTTCGTCTAGTGGCAACGAATGTCTGTAAGAAATGCGGAAATGCTATGAGTCTCGGCAACTGCTCCACATGCGGCCTGCTAGAGGATTTGTGCGTGTGCGCAGCCCTCGGGCGCGAAGGGCAGAAGATAAAAATCTGGGTCGAAAAGCGAAAGTTCGACAAACCTATGACGATCGTTGAGGGAATAAAGGAAAACGCTAAGGAAGTGGCAAGCCAGCTCAAGTCGAAGCTTGCGACCGGCGGCACGTATAAGCACGGCCACATCGAGCTTCTCGGCGACCATCGCAACCGCATCGTAAAGATTCTCGTCAAGCTCGGCTACAGCGAAGAGCAGATTGAAATAAGTTAAGCTTAAATTTGTTGTGTACATATCTTTCGCTATGTACGTCGTCGAATGCTCACAATGTGATGAAATCAGGAATTTCGAAAAGAGATTGTTACAAACAGAAATTTTTGCCTCCTCTCCCACTCGCTTGTGGTATGTAGGGCTAAACAGCAAGAAATCACCTTTTGACGGAAGAGTATATGCTGTTCTTGGGCGTCATTTGAGCGAAGACGACGCCAAATATTCTTTAGGAGCATTGACAGATGAAGAGACGTTAGATTTTCGTGATGTGAATGTGAGAGTCAGGACTGCCATAATGAAGGAGTTTGGAACGCGCGACGTAAAGAGAATTCAAAATTTCATGAAAAATGACGCGGCTCATTCACCGCACCCCGATTTCGATTTTATGCCAGTTTATGACGAGAGCCCTTACGGCGACAATACATTACTCAAATCTCATTCCAAAGACGAGGATATTCCATCAGATGCACAACTATCTCTGAAGCTGCGTCTTTCAAAATATTTTTGAGGATTTTTTGATTTTTTATAAACGTGCAAGTTCTATTTCTCTATATGCCGATTACACCGCACAACTTGGTAAGGCATGAGCTGATCGGCTTGGCAGTAAGAATCGTCGAAAGCACTGACAAAGGTCAGAAAAACTTGCGCGGACGAGTGGTTGACGAGACGTACAACACGCTGAAAATCGAGACGACGGGAGGAAAGGCTGGAAATGCCGGAAAGGTCGGAAAGCAGACAAAAGAGAAGACAGTTATTAAGCAAAATAACGTTTTTATATTTACCCTTCCAAACAAAGTTAAAGTTCAGGTCGATGGCAAACTGCTTGTTGCGCGGCCTGAAGACAGGATAAAGAAGAAATTTCCGAAATGGTAAATTAACACTTATTTGCATGGTGTCGGTAAAATGGCAAGAAAGAAAGAAGCTACAAAAGCAAGAAATATCGGTATAGATGTAAAACCGCCGAAAGAAATTTGTAGTGATGAGTTTTGCCCTTTCCACGGAACGCTGCCTGTCCGAGGTAAGGTTATCGAGGGAAAAGTCGTTTCAGCCCGCGCGCAAAAGACAGCGATAATCGTGCGACAGTACTACCAATATTTGTCGAAGTACGAGCGTTATGAGAGAAGGCACAGCCGAATTGCCGCGTACAGTCCGGAGTGCATTGCAGCGAAGACAGGGGACATCGTGAAGATAGCCGAGTGCCGACAGCTGAGCAAGATAAAACATTTCGTAGTTGTTGAAGTGATACAGAAAGCTGGAGAGAAGTGAAGAATTATGCAGGTAAGTGGAAGTTATAATTCTCGAAATGCAAGAAAAAGGCAACGTCTTGAATTGCTAAGTGCGGACGCTGGAAATTTCGAAGGCTTTGTTTATTTTGTTCAACTAATTAAAGGCAAGATGAACAGAGTTTATCACATTGAAAATTTCAGAGGACCTTTTGAGGAAATGTCACTTGCTTACTCCCATCTTAACGAAGCATCAAACGAAACAGATGTCGATTTACCTGCTATAAGTGAAAGAATTCCGTTTAGGGCCTTTTTTGAAGAAGCTAGAAAGCAGCCTGAAGTACCGGTCAGTGAATTGAAAAGAATGGTGAAAGAAGATTCTATGATGCCTAGATCTGCCATGAAAAGTTTTGAGAGTGTATGGCGAGATTATTCAAAAATGGTTGTTTATCAGTTCATCGGAGAGGAAAAACAATGAAACCGATAAAGGCAAGCATTACAAGAGCAATACCAACAGGAACTTATCTGACGTGCGCGGACAACACAGGAGCTAAGATTGTTCAAGTAATTTCTGTTTTCGGCTACAAAGGCGTGCGAAGGCGACAGCCGGCAGCCGGCGTGGGAAACATGATCAAAGTTACCATTAAGCAAGGGGATGTGAAACTTAGGAAGACGCTGAGCAACGCGATCATAATTCGGCAAAAGGCAGAGTACAGAAGGAAGGACGGGCTGCGCGTCAGTTTTGCGGACAACGCATGCGTGCTTGTCGATGACACTGGCACTCCAAAAGGAACTGATATAAAGGGACCTGTTGCAAAGGAAGCCGTCGAACGTTTTAGTTCTTTGGGAAAAATTTCAAGCATCGTTGTGTGAGTTGAAAGAAATGAAAATAAAAACATTGCAGCCAAGAAAGCAGAGAAAATTTTTATACACCGCGCCGCTGCACTTGCGAAGAAAACTTTTGGCAGGACACCTGTCGAAGGAACTGAAGCAGCGTTACAAAATAAGGAGCTTCCCACTGAGAAAGGGGGACGAGGTGGAAATTATGCGGGGGAAGTTCAAGAAAAAACACGGCAAGATAACGCGAGTTGACTACAAATATTACCAAGTTTTCATCGAAGGAATAACGCGAAAGCGAACGGCGGGGACGGAGACGCAGATTCCATTCCAGGCTTCAAACCTGCGAATCGTGAGTTTGGATATGGCAGACAAGAAGAGAGTTAAAGCTTTCGAAAGAAAAACGAAGAAAGAAGTGAAAATTGAAGTGAAGAAAGAGATGAAGAAAGAGGAGAAGAAGTAAAAGGGAAAAAAAAGAATGGAAAGAAAGAGTTGAAAAAAAATATGGCGAGACTGAAAAGATTGACGACCCCGAAGTTTTGGAGAATACCGAAGAAGGCAAGCAAGTGGGTTGTTGCCCCTCGCGCAGGGCCGCACAGAAAGTTCGACAGCATACCGATGCAGATTTTGCTGAGAGACATTCTTCAATTCGCGGAGACCGGAAAGGAAGTGCAGACGATTTTGTCCCAGCGGCAAGTTTTGGTCGACGGGCGCGTCGTGACCGATCACGCCTTTCCCGTGGGTCTGATGGACGTGCTGTCGATCCCGAAGATAAAGAAATTTTACAGGTGCAGCGTCAATAAGGACGGGCTGAAGCTTGTGGAGATTGAAGAGAAGGAGGCGAGCGTGAAGCTGTGCAGAGTTAGAGGAAAGAGGACGATTGGCAAGAAAGGAGGAAAATTAATGATGCAGCTGAACTTGCACGACGGAAGAAACATTTTGGTTGACGAGAAGGAAGGAAAGAAATACGCGACAGGCGACTCGCTGCTGCTGGAGATGCCGAAGCAGAAAATTGTTGAAGTGCTTAAGCTGGAGAAGGGGATGAGCGTGCTGATTTTCGAGGGGAAGAACATTGGAATTGTTGCGAAAGTGAAGGACATGGTCGTGACGAAGAGCAAGGAGCCGAACAAAGTTGTGTACGAGGTCGGAGGAAGGCAGAGCGAGACGATTGTCGATCACGTCATCGTCGTGGGCAAGACAAAGCCTGCCGTGACAATTTCTGGAAGTGAGTAGAAATGTCTAGCGTGCTAAAATCTTATGGTTTATCTATGAACGAATATGATGCACTTACGATTAGAAGACTTACTTTGATATTAGGTTTGCAAAACCAAATACGAGAAAATCCGCAAGGTTTTATGACAGTTGAACAATTATATCAAAAATTAATTAGGTATTTTTTTATCACAAAGACTGTTATTGCAGAGCAAAGCGAAGATGCATATAAATTATTTGGGCCGAATGAATTTGTAGATTTGTTATTATATTTAGAGCGAGATGAGATCGTTAGTTTTCATTTCAATCCAAAGCGTTTAAGGGAGAAGTTAAAAGACGAAATAAAAGAAGATACAAAAAGATTTCTAATGGAAGGAAAATTTCCAGAACAAGCATTAGATTATTCTTCAGAAAGTTCTTTATATTTGTCACAGGCACATTACGTAACAATGTTGCATGATGTTTTTCAAAAAGAAACTTTTGAAAAATTAAAAGAAGAAGGATTAATTGGTGAGAAAAAATGAATCCTATGGAGCAAATAAGGGTCGAGAAAGTCACGCTGAACATCGGCTGCGGAGACGACAATGCGAAAATCGAGAAAGCGACGAAGCTTCTGCAGATGCTGACTGAAAAGAAGCCCGTTGTGACGGTGTCGAAGAGAAGAAGCACGTTCGGAGTTGCGAAAGGAAAGCCCCTTGGCGCGATGGTGACGATGAGGAAGGCCGCTGCGATGGAATTTTTGAAGCGCGCGCTGGCAGCGAACGAGAACAGGATGAAGGGAAGCCAGTTCGACAAGGACGGCAACTTCAGCTTCGGCGTGCGAGAGTACATCGACATACCAGGTGTTCGTTATTCCCACGACATCGGCATGATGGGGCTTGATGTCAGCGTTACGCTGGAGCGCAGGGGATTTCATGTGAAGAAAAGAAAAATCCGACAAGCTAAAATAGGTAAAAAGCACAAAATTAATAAAGAAGAAGCAATCGAATGGGCGAAAAATACTTTTGGAGTGGAAATAATTGAGTAGCAAGTCGCAAGACAAATCGCAGGGAAGACAGTCAAGCCAGGACAGCCAAGGCTCAGAGCAAACAGAAGAAAATTATACGTTCAATCCTATGATTTCTCAACACGTCGCGCACACGCATCAGGACTTTGAAGTTATGGACGCGACTGCCAAGCTGGGAGGAGTGATACTTAGGAAGGCAGAGCTGCACGACTTCGAGGAAACTTATGTCAAAGTTTTCGAAAAAATAGCGGAAATCCAGGTCTTCGGAACTGAGGACATCCTGGAAATTCTCGGAAACATCGGCGGCTAAGTTTTGTGAGACGTTTTTGTGACGCTGTAAAAGCTTTTTAAACATCTCGTTCTAATGTATTTTGAATTGAATTTTGAATTGATACTAAGGTGGACGAAAGAAAAAACTAAGGTGGAAGAATGCCAGCGAAAATGGGAAAGGGATTGAGAAGGTGCAGGAAGTGCGGAAGGCACGACGGCTTGATCCGAAAATACGGCCTCTATTATTGCAGACAAAGATTTGACGTCGAAACGTCGAGTCGTCTTATGCTTTAGAGAGGAGGCCTTAAAAATCGGATTCAAGAAATATAGCTAGAGATAGTTCTATTGATATGAACTGCAACTGAGAGTGGTGCTAAACATTTAAATATGTGGCAACGAGTTTGTATAATAACTGTGATAGTATGAAGCTGACTGTAAAAATTTGGAAAGACGAAAAATTCTATGTAGCAAGAGTTCCTGAATTGGGGGTAACAACTCAAGGCAGAACTAAGGAAGAAGCAAAGAAAAATTTAAGAGAAGCTGTTGAGTTACATCTCGAAGCAATGGTCGATTACATGCTTAAGCACGGCATGGTTAGAGTTGAAAGAGGACAAATAATTCCTCTCAAAAGATAGCTAATCATTCCGTGGTTTAGAAATGGCTAAACTTCCAATCATTTCTGGTTTTGAATTAATTAAAATTTTAACTAAATATTTTGGTTTTAGAATTATAAGGCAGAAAGGACGTCACGTAACTTTAACTAACGATATAGCATTTATAACAATACCTCTTCATAACGAATTGGCTAAAGGAACTCTCAACTCAATATTAAAAGATGCAAATATTTCACGAAAAGATTTTTTGAAATTTCTTTAATTTTTCTTTCCCTTTTCTCGTTCTGGATATTTGAGAGCAGGATGCATAGTTACTAAACCAAGTTCTGCCGGACCGGGCTCGCTTTCCGTTATTCTACCATCTTCATCTCTTTCTACTTGCGTGCCATGATAAACTGCTATTGCAATTCTTCCTACTGCCTTTCTTGCTCTTTTCAAGTTTCTATTTGTTCCAATCAAAACTCCTTGTGATCTTCGCACAATAGTATTAATAAAATGATCAAGCGCATCAGGATCTTCTCTGTTTAGGTAACCATCAATTGCAAAAACTATATATTTTTCAGAGTCACCAACATGTCTTAATCCTAATTTAGCACGATCAATCGCTCTTCTTATTTTCTTATAACTTCCAACAGTTCTCGGATCTTTGCCTTCAACATATATTGACATAAGAAAATCGATGAAGAGTAAAGGATTTAT
Organism: archaeon; assembly: GCA_035288545.1. GTDB lineage: Archaea > Aenigmatarchaeota > Aenigmatarchaeia > CG10238-14 > SCSR01 > DATEAB01. The sequence goes on from DATEAB010000038.1 coordinate 13,178, forward strand.
CCTTAATTTTGTTTGTTTGTTAAAGTGATTCAATGACTTCGGTAATAGGAATTGTTGCTGATAAAGGAATAGTTTTGCTTTCAGATTCTCAAGGAACTTATAGAAAAGATATGACTCGTCCTGGTAGGCGTCCATCGAAAGTTCAAGTTGGCAGAAAACTTTACGAAACATCTAACACGTCAGATTTGCGCGCCGTGGTCGGATATTCTGGGTTTCCTCCAATTGGCGAATCTGTAGTTACTCAATTAAAAGAGCTTTATACGCAACAACTCGATCTTTTGCATTTGATGGAAAAAACAGGTGAAACTGTGAGGAAGACAAATTTTGAATTCGCAGCTGAAAATGGAGTCACTTATGATAAGCAGGTAGAAACATTATTTCTTGTTGGACTTTATATTAAAAAGCCGATTTTGTATCTTGCTTTACCAATGGGAAAAATGTTTGCTCAGCCAGCGGCCGTCATAGGCAGTGGAAGAGATTTGATTAGCAGAGACCTAGAGTCAAAATTTTCGTCTCTCAACCCTCCAACATTAACAGATGCGATTTCAGATGGTTATGAACTGCTTTATAGATCAATGACTGATTTGGGAGTAAGCGGTCCGGTGCAGGCATCTGTAATTACTGAAACTATGATTCACGATTTTTCTACAAAGTTACGTGAGAACGAAGAAAGAATGCATAGAGAATCAAAAGAATTTTTACGGGATGAAGTTTCAAAATTATAAGAATGGAAAATAAAACTAATAGTATGGCATTTACTTTTTCACTCGAATGGATTCCTATCCTTGCCGCTTTCGGAGGCACGGCAGTCGCGGCGTGGTGGGACCTGCGCACGACGGAAGTGCCTGACGAGGTTTTCTACACCATGTTCGGAGTCGGCTTCGCATATTACTTTTACCAGTCCTTCATCGCTGGCAGCATCTGGCCTCTTGTCAATCCACTCGCCATCGCAGGCGTGCTTTTCGGTATCGGCTACATCATGTACAAGTTCGGGCAGTGGGGCGGCGCTGACACTTTCCTTCTGACGGCAGTCGGCTTCCTTCTTCCTGGCGTGCCTGCAGGACTCGGCTTCTCTCCTCAGCTTTTCTTTCCCTTCCCATTCAGCTATCTCGTCAATGTCTTCCTCATCGGCACTCCCTACATGCTTCTCTACGCAGCATTCATCGCCTTTCGCGACAAGAAAGTCCGCAACGCTTTTGAGAAAGACATGAAAGCCTCTGCAAAATCGTATACGTTTTTCGCCGTTGTGCTGTTCATTTTCTTCTTTGCACTGAGCTATTACCTCAGCAGCCAGCTAGCCATGCCTGCCACGAACTTTGAAATCGCCCGCGCCTCGCTCATTCCAGTCATCGCGACACTCGGCCTGTTTGTGGTTTTCAAGTTCAGCAAAAACGTCGAAGAGATCGGCTTCAAGAAAAAAATTCCCATTGGCAAGTTGAAGGTCGGAGACGTGCTCGAGGACAGCGTTGAGTTTGTCGGCATGTCTGCAAGCGAAGTTGCGAAAATAAAAAAGAGCGGCAAGAAGTTTGTCGTGATAAAGGAAGGAGTGCGTTTCGCGCCAGCATTTCCTCTCGCACTGCTGTTCACTCTTTTCTACGGCGACGCGATATTTTTGATTTTGAAATATTTCATTCCTATTTGAGAAATTGGTTCATATTTTTATTTCTTAAAATTGTTAACGAATTTCTTAATTTGAGCAGCAGCATATTTTCCCGAGTCAGTTAATGACAAATAGTTAGGTAAGTTTGTTTCGATAACCGATCCTTCCCGAAATACAACTGATGGTGAATATTTAATTAATCTTTTCGCTTGCAATAAGCTCAACGCTTTAGACGTTTCTTCTAGTTTAATACCGTCTTTGGATGCAGCATTTATCAAAGTGTCTTTATTTATTCCTATTGCTTCTTCAGATTTTAGCGAATGTTCATATAGTGCCAATAATATTTTGCCTTCAACATTCAGATATTCAGACATGACCTTTCAATCTATTTTTAACTATAAATACTTTATACGGATTTGAAAAATCAGATTACTGTTTCTTTTCTAACTTTTCCATTCCATTCATAAATTGTTGGAGAACTTTTGGAATTGCCACGCTGCCGTCGGCCTGCTGGAACTGCTCGACGATCGCGATGATGGTGCGGCTTGTCGCCAGTGCCGTGTTGTTGAGGGTGTGGACGAAACCGGCTGAGGGTTTGCCTGGGCCCTCCTTCCATTTGACGTTCAGGCGTCGGGCCTGGTAGTCAGTCACGTTAGAATTGCTGCCGGCCTCGCGGAACTTGCCGTCAGCCATCCAGACCTCTATGTCATACTTCTTCGCAGCGAGTGTGCCTATGTCGCCCGTGCAGATGTTCACGACGCGATAGTGCAGCCCGAGCTTCTGGTAAAGTTCCTCGCTGTTCTGCTGCAGCTTCTCGTGCCACATCCAGCTTTGGTCGGGGTGGCAGAAAACAAACTGCTCGACTTTGTTGAACTGATGGACGCGGAACAGGCCTTTCGTGTATTTTCCATGCGTGCCGATCTCTTTCCTAAAACAAGAAGAAATGCCAGCAAGAGCCACTGGCAAATCATTTTTATTAATGACTTCGTCTTTGAACATCGCAGCCATCGGATGCTCGCTCGTCGCAATCAAATAATCATCAGTTCCTTCGATTTTATAAGTCAGGAGCTCGAAGTCGCTGAGGTCAGTCACTCCCTCATACGCCTTTCGCCCGATCATCAGCGGTGGATGTACAAATGTGAAACCCTTCTTCTCTAAATGTTCAAGCGCGAAACGCTGCAGCGCCATGTCGAGTTTTACCAAGTCGCCTTTCATGTAGTAAAATCCAGCACCGACAACTTTGGCAGCACGTTCAAAATCAATCAGCTCAAGATCTTGCAAAATTTCCACATGCGACTTTGGTTCAAAACTAAATTTCGGCTGCTTCCCCCATTTCTTCACTTCGACATTCTCGCTGTCGTCCTTTCCATAAGGCACGTTCTCATGCAGCAGGTTCGGAATCTTCAGCAGCAGCTCGCGGTTTTTTTCTTCGTACTTGACCGATTCTGTTTCCAGCTTTTTTATTTTTTCAGGAATGTCTGCAGCTTCCTTCATCAGCTTCGTCGTCGGCTTTTTCTCCTTTTTCGTCTTTGCAATTTCTAGGCTTACCTCGTTGCGTCGTGCCCGCAGTTTGTTTATTTCCGCGACAAGCTCTCTCCACTTCTTGTCGCTCTTAATCAAGTCTTCAAGCATCTTCAGCTTTTCCGCGTCGTGCCTTCTCTTCAAATTTTCTCGCACTACGCCGGGATTTTCCCGAATAAGTTTTATGTCTAGCATGTTGATTCCTCTTCGCATCTACTATAACTGCTGTATCTGTTGTAGCTGCTGTTGTAGCTGAAATGAAATTGTCTTTTGTTCTTTTTAAAATCATTAAACTTAATATATTTTATGGCGCTGAAGCTGAGAAGGACGTTGAGCCTTTTCGAGGCAACGATTTACGGCGTCGGCATCATTTTGGGTGCAGGAATTTACGCCTTGATCGGGGAGGCGGCTGGAAGTGCTGGAAATGCTCTCTGGCTGTCTTTTGTCATCGGCGCTGCGATAAGTGCGCTCACTGGCCTGTCATATGCTGAACTGTCAGCAATGTATCCAAAAGCTGCTGCTGAGTACGTTTACGTGAAGAAGGCATCTGCAAG
>DATEAB010000039.1:0-7533 GCA_035288545.1 archaeon
GCCGGGAAAAATCCATACGACGCGGCGAAGGAAGGGCTGCAAAAATTCACAAAATACGACACGATTATTTTCGACACGGCCGGGCGCAACGCATTGGACAAGGAACTTGCTGACGAACTGAAGAAACTCGGAGAAATTATCAAGCCGGACGAGGTTTTGCTTGTTATTCCTGCCGACCTAGGAAAAGTCGCGCGCGTGCAGGCAGAGGAATTCCACAAGCTCGTAGGCGTGACAGGCGTCATCGTATCGAAGATGGACGGAACGGCAAAGGCAGGCGGCGCGCTTGCAGCGACGTCGGTCACGAAGGCGAAAGTTAAGTTCATCGGAGTCGGCGAGAAGATCGACGCGTTCGAACTTTACGATCCGAAAAGATTTGTCTCGCGGCTGCTCGGACTCGGCGACCTCGAAACCCTTCTCGAGAAGGCGAAGGAGGCTGAAATAAAGCCAGAGGCGGCGGAAAAGCTGCTGGAAGGCCGCTTCACGCTGCAGGACTTCATGGAGCAGATGGAGGCGATGAGCAAGATGGGCGGACTGAGCTCGATAATGAAAATGATTCCCGGACTCGGCGGAAAAATTCCAGAGGAGATGATGGAAACGCAGGAAAGCAGGATGAAAAATTTCAAAGTAATAATCCAGAGCATGACGAAACAAGAGCGTGAGACTCCTTCACTAATCAACGCAAGCCGCATCAAGCGCATAGCGAAAGGCAGCGGGCGAACGGAAGCAGACGTCCGAGAGTTGCTGAATCAGTACGACAAGGCGAAGAAGCTTATGAAAAGTTTCGGCGGAGCGGCCGGAATGCAGAGAGGACAGCTGAAGAACCTTGCTAAGCAATTTGGTTTCAAATTTTAATTAGATTCGAACAGATAGTACTACGATAACTATCTGATTCATTGAGAATAGTTCCGCAGTAGCTCCAGAAGTATGTTATAATCTAAAACGGTTTGGCCGTCGTCATACCAATCCTCTCTTAAAGTCGCTAGATTTTCATTACTAATTTTTATTTTCGCCTGAAGTTTTTTATTATCATCTTCACCTACTTCACGCACCTCACTCAGTCGCAAATCAACCGCCAGCAATTTTGGCTGGTTTGTGCCGATGCTATCAGGGACCGAGTAAAATAACCATCCCCCATGTGTGAGAAATTTTTCTTCCCTTATTTCTCTTGATACCTTCAAATAATCGGAAAAAAGCGGCTTCCCTGCAAGACTAACAGTGATCGCTGTTCTTGAATCCCCTCCGACCGGATCGTAAGAAATGCCACCCACAATGGCGACAGGGTTAGAATCATAAGGATCAATAGTCACGGGCTTCCTCAATACATTTTCTCCGAAAATAATCGTAGCCCCGCCGGCAGCATAAACTAAAAAATGCTTAATTAAACCTCTCCTAGCTATACTAGCCATTTCAATCGGATTTTAAGAATGGTTGTTAAATATTTAAATGTGAATTTTCTTTACTGAATTTAAGTTCAGACCTCGTAAATCAATTTATGAAATTTCCTGAAGAAGCTATCGATACCGAAAAGAACAGGCAAAAGCTGCTGGAAATTCTGAAAAGTGAAGCGTGCGACAATTGCCTGGGACGCCAGTTCGGAATGCTTGGTCATGGTTTGAGCAACGCCGAGCGTGGAAAGATTCTAAGCAAAATTGCTGGAAAAATAACTAAATCAAAATTGAAAGAACCGAAAGTCTGCAAAATATGCGGCAACTTTTTCAAGGAAAAGATAAATGAAGTCGCAAGTGACATTAACAAAAGCTTTCGCGGCATAGAGTTCAAGACATTTTTAATCGGGACGGTTCTTTCCGGGGAGTTGATAAGAAAACAGGAAGAGCTGTGGGAGAGGACTGGGATAGAGGATGTCGAGCCGATTAAGACGGAGATAAACCGAGAGCTGGGAAAGATTGTCGAAAGGAAGACTGACAAGAACTTTGACGTGAAAAATCCAGACGTGACGATCCTCGTGAACTTGCAGACAGGAAAAATAAAGCTAAACATCCGCAGTTTGTGCATATACGGCGGATATAGCAAGCTCGTCCGCGGCATACCACAGACGATGTGGGTTTGCAGCAACTGCGGAGGGAAGGGCTGCGTCGTTTGCAAGGGGACAGGCAAGCTTTACCCGACGTCTGTGCAGGAAATAATCGAAAAGCCGTTCCTCAAGGCAGCGAAGGCAAAGGCAAGCAGCTTCCACGGCGCGGGCAGGGAAGACATCGACGCGCGAAATCTCGACTATCGTCCATTCGTGATAGAAATTTTGCAACCAAAGAAAAGGAAAATCGATTTGAGGAAAATTGAAAGGCAGATAAACAAAAGCAGGAAAGTTAAAGTGCGCGGGTTGAAGTTCGTCGGCAAAGAGCTGATTGAAAAATTGAAGAAGGCGAAGATTGACAAGACGTACGAGGCGGTAGTCGAGTTTGAAAAAGCGATTGACAAAAAGAAACTGGCAGAAGTTAGGAGATTGCCAGGAACGACGATACATCAGCAAACGCCGACTCGAGTGGCCCACCGCCGGGCTGACATTTTGCGGAAACGGGCAGTGCGAAAAATAAGCTGGAAGTTGAAAGGAAAGAGGAAAATTGTTTTCAAAATAAGGGCGGAAAGCGGGCTTTACATAAAAGAACTGATTACTGGAGATGAAGGACGTACAAGACCAAGTATTGCGGAAATTCTAGCGAACAAAGTAAAAACAATTAATCTAGATGTAGTAAAAATACATACAAAATAATTTTAACTCCATTTTTTCTTTAGTGCTTCAAATACATTTGCAGATGATTTTTTGAATAAAGTATAAATCAAGATTGCAAGAGCACCCAGAATCAAACCAGTTGAAACTGCAATTGTGAGAATTGTGTTTAATTGTATTTGTGGTGGGGTTGTAGTGGCAGGTAAACATTCTCCATTCGAGCATCCGTAGACGCAGGAATCGACATAATTCCAGCTGCCATATGTGCATCTCTCCAAACTATTTCCGACGCATTTATAACTTCCTTCCTGACAAACGATGGGAGTTGTTGTGGTTGTTAAAGCAGTTGTAGAAGTTATTGATGAAGTTAAAGACGCAGTGGTTGAATGAGTTGTTGAAGTTGTTGCTGTCGAGGTTGAAGTTGTTGGATGAGTTGTTGTTGTAGTTGTAGTTGTTGTTCTAGAAGTTTGCGTTTGTGATGTCGTTATCGAACCACCACCAGACCATGAAGAGAGTTGGCTTATTGTGACGTCGTCTAAGTACATTATCGCTTGGAAGCCTGTGTCAAGAGCACAATCATTCCCTGCCGGAAGCGGTACCTTCGGCCAACTTTGCACCCACAACTCCAAGAAACCTAAAGTTGCTCCTGCCGCAGGAGCCCAAGTATTTTGGCCCAATTGAGACGTGAAAGGACGATTACCATCTATCAGAATGTCAAGATATTTCTTTGAACTAAAATCGTAAACTACTTGGACGTGATGCCAAACTCCATCCGCCATAGAATAATCACCTAGAGTCTGCTGCTGCCCAGACGGCTCATTAAGGAGCCAATGGTAACGATCCGAACTGGCCGAATACCTGTCCACGCGAAGTTGCGCTCCAGTGTACCACCATAGACTGTAAAGATACTGGCGTGATTGGTAAGCGGAATCTGTGCCGATAAGCCAATTGTTAGGGAACATGAACCAGAAATCTGTGAGCATAATGTTCCCTCCTCCTGACTGAGCATTAGCATTTTGCAGCTTCATGCCAACCTTACAACCCGACCCGCTACTTGTCAGATACTTCAAAGCCTTACTCCCAGAATGAACAGCAATCGTGGAACTGTCGAAAACACGATGATAACCAGTAGGCGTTATACTCGGATCATTATTCCAACTGCCCCCATCAATATCCGCATTATGCTCCGAAGCCTGATACCAAGCAGCCGTTGACCCGCTATGGTAGACAGAACTAGTGGGTGGAGTATTAACAGCATAACTTTCAAAATCATCTGAAAATAAAATTGGAGGTTGATTAGTTATTACTCCGCCAATAGTCAATCTTTGAAGAATTCCTGATCGAAGAACACTTGTCAAGAGAACTGCAAATACAAATGCCGCTATAAGAATCATGAAAAAAGCAAGTGGTTGTATGTATTTTTTAAGCATTCCTTTCAATATTAAGTTGCATTTAAAACAAAATAAAAGATAAGGTTAAAAAGATTAATCTAGATGTAATAAAAATACATACGAAGAGCTGATTAAGGTGACAAAGAAATCAAGAGGATTCAGGGCGAAAAGTCGTTTCAAGCTTATCCAGAAACCGGGCTATCGTCCGCCGATAACGAAGTTCTTGCAGGAGTTCAAGAAGAACCAGCGTGTCGTGATTTTGCAGGAGCCATCTTCTCAGAAAGGCATGCCCCACCCCAGATTTAAGGGCGTGGCTGGTCGAATAATCGGCAAAAGGGGAAAGAGTTATATTGTTGAAATAGTAGATGGTTATAAGGTCAAAAAGCTCATTTCCCGTCCAGAGCATTTGAAGGCACTTTAGACTTTAAAGACAGTTTAAAAATAAAAATAATTTAGAGACAAGATAGAGATAGTTTAGAGACGATAAAAATGAACGTGCAGAATGAAGATGTCATAACCGACGCGGAGGCCAAGGAACAGCTGAAGCACAGAGAGAAAGAGGCAGAGCTGAAGTTCGAGCAGAAGAACTCGCTTGAACTGCTGAACAAGTTTGAGGAGTTTGAGGAAGAGAAGATAAAGAAGCTGGTGACCGAGCTGAAGACCGTGCCGCGACTGCGAGACAAGCAGATAGTTGCCATTGCTAATTTTCTCCCCGAAGACCGCGAAGAATTACGGGTAGTGCTGCACAAAGAATACACAAACTTCACGCCAGAAGAGATCGACCTAATTCTTGACGTTGTTAAGAAAAACATCTGAGCGTTCGAGGTGTTCGCATGCCAATGAAAGACGATTACGCAGTAGTATTGGATTTTCTTCCTCACGGAAAGGCCATGGACAGGAGGGCCGAGCCTCTGGTGCAGGCAATCGGCGACAAATTCTTCAACCTGCTTGAGATTGTGATAAAGGAAGAAGTTGTGGTGAAGGTCAGCGACCGCCTGTACATCGGGGAGGACAAACGAAATGAAGTCGAATACATACGCGGCCGCATAGAGTACATGAACCTGACGAACTACGCAAAGGGCGAGCTTGAGAGAATCATCACTGAGATAATTTCGAAAGACGAGAAAAGATTTGTTGGATTTTTCAACATCGCCGGACCGATAACGACGCGCTTGCACAGCCTGGAACTGCTGCCGTCGATCGGAAAGAAGCACATGTGGCAGATAATCGAGGAGAGGAAGAAGAAGCAGTTTGAAAGTTTTGAAGAGCTTCAGCAGAGAATAGAGATGCTGCCGGATCCGAAAAGGATTGTCATCCGCAGAATAATCGACGAGCTTGAAGGAAAGGACAGACACAGAATTTTTGTCGCCGGTGGATTTGTCAGATAAAAATAAAATAAAAAACATAAAAAGTTGCGAGTTTCAAGCATTAAAGTTTTTCGCACTAATTCTCTTTACGACGATTATGCTTGACCAAGTTGTGAAATTTCCTGACATGATTATCGAAGCAATGAACAGTTTCAAAAATTTGCGGCTTCCTCTTTATCGTTTTGAAAATATCGTTATTTGTGGAGCCGGCGCATCTGCAAATGTCGGAGACTTGCTGAAAGACGTGCTGAAGTACGACTACGACAAGCCGATGGAAATTTCCACTGACTATGCGTTGCCAGGATTTGTGAACGGCAAAACGCTTGCGATCGTTATCAGTTATTCGGGCAATACCGAGGAAACTCTCAAACAATTTGTCGAGTTGAGGAAAAGAACAAACAAAATTATTGCAGTTTCTTCTGGGGGAAAGCTTGAACATTGGAGCAAGAGATGGAACGTGCCGCATGTAAAAATTCCTACAGGCTTTCAACCACGGATGTCCGCGCCATATATGTTCGTTCCGCTGATTATGTTTTTCGGCAAGCTGATTGGCAGAAATTTTAATGAAGATATTTATGAAGGATACCGCGAGATACGGAGCATTGACGTGAAGCATATCGAGCGAATGGCCGGAAGGCTGCTCGGGAAAGAGATTGCTGTCTACGGCACGAACGAATTCGCCGGTGTCGTGAAGAGATGGAAGAACGAGCTGAACGAGAACGCGAAAGTCCCGGTGATGTGGCACATCCTGCCTGAGATGAACCACAACGAGATTGTCGGATATCAAAACACCGAGCTGAACAGAAATCGTGTCGTAATATTTTTCCGCGACAGAGACGAGACGCCAGAACAGAGAGCGAGAATTGACATTACCGAAAGGTTGATAGTGCCGAACGTGGCAAGCGTCGAGGAAGTATGGGCGAAAGGAAAGTCGAAGGTCGCAAAGATTATATCGCTGATTTTCGGGGCGGCTTACACAAGCGTCTTTCTTGCAAAGCTGCAGGGAATAGATGCGGAAAGAACAGAATTCATCGGCGTTTTGAAGGCCGAACTCGACGATCGTTTGTCGACGGTGATGAAGCTCGAAATCGGAGAAAAAGGTTTGAATTGAGAATCGGGCGGAGAATGGGTGGCCTTTTTGCGGGTGAAAAGTACTACCCGATTTACACCCGTTTACTCTTCACTAGTTTCTTTCACGGCAATCGCAACAGAAATCCACAGCAGGCCTCCGAGCAGAAACAGCACAAAGGCGACTAGGAAGGCAACAATCAGTCCTAAGTCGTCAGTCCCCAGCGTCCGCTCGAGTTTGCCTGCAATCGTGCTGCCGAAGAAAAGTGCGAGCGCACCAACAATCCAAAAAGCAGCGATCTTCCAGCTTCTCCTCACACGTCGCAGCATAAACTCAGCTAATATTACATTAGAAAATTTACCGTTAAATATCATATGCTTCTGGTTATACCGGTGACTTCTACCTCGCCGACTTCAGGAATCGCGCGCAGCTTGTCCTCTGCCTGCTGCAGCACTCCCTCAGCGTCAGGCACGATTTTTATCACGTACAGCGCGACGATGCCGAACGCGACAGGCTGCTTGTCCATCTTCTCCGGCTGTATAGCTTCCTTTATCTTTTTCGCCAGCGCGTCAATGTCCACACTAATGTCCTTTGGCATGACACGAAAAGAAACGATCACTTCTCCCATTTTCTCACTTCATCTTTTTTTCGTTAACCTTACTTTAATGAACTTGCAGCGACCATAAAATCTGAATTGAAATAAATTTGACCGGATTTCGCTATGCCACGCTTAATATATGACTTGGCAAGCTTATCAGAAATATTTTCGTCGATTCCTTCCTTCTTAAAATTCCTTCTTATTTTATACTCACTTCGCGATTTGACTTCAACTGTAGATTCTTTTAAGTTAACGACAACTAAATCTGGCAAATCTAAATTGAAAACAAAAACATTTCTTTCTGGAGATACGTAAACTGTGTTACTGCTAGTCATTGATAGAAATATGAGGATAATAGATTTAAGCTTGTCAAAGATTATTACGGACCAACAAAATTACATTCCACACATACGTATTTATTG
>DATEAB010000040.1:0-4150 GCA_035288545.1 archaeon
GGAATAATTCTCATGATTTTCGGAGCAACACTGATTTCATATAAGAGGGGCAAGTTTTACAAATTGATTCCATTTGCGGTCATTTTTATTGCAGTTGCAGCAAACATTTTCTGGGGAGTAGAACAGGTTATTTCCAAAATCAGCTTAAATTCATACGCATTCTGGCAATTCAATGCAGCCTATTTGATGGGAATCCTATTTATGACAATTCCCTCGCTTGGAGTTCCACATTTTCGCAAAAATCTTGTCAAAGAATTCAAAAAACTTAATAGAAATACAATTTTGCTTTTAGCATTTTCAACTGCGATTTGGTTTGTCGGAATTGTCCTCTTCTTCTATGCAGCCACTTTAGGGCCTATAACATTGGTCTCGACTCTAAGCATAACAGCTCCTTTCGCAGTTCTTTTATTCACAATTCTTCTGAGTGTATTTTGGCCAAAAATTTTGAAAGAAGAAATTGATAGAAAGACAGTCACGCTGAAACTTTTTGCCATCGTTTTAATATTTCTGGGAACTTATTTGATTGTAGTGTAGTGTGAGAGATGAAACTGGATTTTTACAATAAGGGAAGCTGGATAAAAGGATTTTTGCACTTGCCTAAAAAGAAAACTGATAAATTAGTAATTCTTGTTCATGGCTTTACTGGAACTCGCGACGGGCCTGCCGGACTTTACGTACGGACTGCCGACGCGCTCGTGAAAAATGGTTATGCTGTTTATCGGTTCAATTTCAGATTTACTGACAAAACTTATCGAGAATTTCAAAAGACGACTATTGCAGGGCAGGTTGACGATCTCCGGCTAGTTTTCAGAATGATGAAGAAGAAGCTCGGTTTCAAGAAAATTGCAGTGATTGGGGAAAGTTTGGGGACAGTTATTTGCACTTTGAGCGGCGTTAAGGCGGACGTTTTTGTTTTGTGGTATGGCTTTACTTTTATAAGAAAGATTTTTGAGAAAAGATTTCTGACCAAGGAAAAACTTGAGCTGCTGAAGAGGCAAGACTACTTGGAAGGACAAAAAAGCTGGAAGAAAGAAAGGTACAAAGTGGGAAAGAAAATTATTAATGAATTTTTGAAGCTGGATACCTCGCCGCAAGTAAGAAGGATAAAGACTCCGACGCTGGTTGTTCACGGAGACGCTGACATAAGCGTGCCGATTATTTACGGGAAAATCCTGTATAGAAATTTGAAAAGCAAGAAAAAGTTCGCCATTGTGAAAGGTGCTGGGCATGGCTTTAGCAACAGATATTATAGACCGTCGACTCCTCTCCAAAAGAAGGCAATAAAAGTTACTTTGGATTGGCTCAAAAAAGAAATCAACTGAAAATTCCCATCTCGTAAATAATTCTTTTGACAAACTCTTCCTGCGCGATTCCACTAGAGTCGACAAGTTTTCCAGCAATGAAATGCTCTGCCTTCCATTCCTTCAAGCCAAGTTTTACAGCAACTATTCTTTCGTTACGCCTATCAAAAATTTTCCTTCTAGGATTATTTTCTGCCCATTTCCAGCCAGCCCTTCTTGCCAAATCTTCTGCCAGAATGTGCCACGGCCAAGCCTTGAAATATTTCGTTACACTTTGCGATTTCTGATTTTTCTTCATGTTTCATAATGAGGTAGGTTTAATATTTATAGATTTACCACCACAAACAGGGTGAATTTGTTTAATTGTTTTATTTTATTACCGAAAATTCAATATACATTTAATGAAAGTAAGAAGTTTGAACATACGAGAGATTCTTGCAACGAACGGGCAGAAGACGCTTGAAGTCGAGATAGAGACGACGAAGGCAAAGGCGAGGGCATCCGTACCTGTCGGGACATCGACGGGAAAGTACGAGGCAAAATATCTGCCCACGGAAGACGCCGTGAGGAAGTTCATGCTCATTCGCCGTCATTTCGCCACCGAGCCAATCGACACGCAGGAAGACGCTGACACGCTCATTCACATAATCGACAAGAGTTCCGACTTCCACGAAATCGGCGCTAACCTCGCGCTTGCACTTTCGTCCGCGTGCCTGAAAGCTTTTGCCGCTGAGGAGAACATGGAAGTCTGGGAATATCTTGCCACGACGCATAAAATGAAACCAGCGATGCCGAAGCCAGTTGCGAATGTCGCAGGAGGATGGAATAAAATTTCTGACATACAGGAATACCTGCTTTTGCCAGTTCATCAGGAAAGTTTTGCAGAGATCGCGCACCGCATTGCCGAGGCGTATCGCGAGTTCGGCCACGCGCTCAACAAGGAAGACCCTACTTTTTCCTGGGCGAAGAACCTTGAGAGCGGATGGGTCACGAATCTGCGAATTGAAGAAATTTTGCATTTCCTTAGCGAAGTCGCAGCCAAGCATCTGCTGAAAATCGGAATGGACGCGGCAGCGAGTCACATGTGGAACGGAAACAACTACGTTTATCCCAATGCGAACCATGTCTTGGCCACGCTGCAGCAGAAAGATTTCTTAGAGGACCTGATGCGTCACTATCCGGCAATCCACTACATCGAGGATCCTTTCCATCAGGAGGACTTCGTCACTTTCAGCGTGCTGACAAAGGAGTTCAACCAGAAAAACATTGTCGGAGACGATCTTTATGCAACAAGCGTCGGACGGCTGAAGACAGGCATCAGCTTCGGCGCGACGAACTCTGTGATTGTCAAGCCGAATCAAGTCGGAACTATTACAGACACGATCAATTTTGTGAAGCTAGCGAAGGAAAACCACATGAAGACCGTTTTCTCGCACAGGAGCGGAGAGACCGAGGACACGTTACTCTGCCACCTCGCTGTCGGGCTTGCAGGCGACTACGTCAAGTGCGGAATTGCCGGCGAGCGCATCGACAAGGTCAACGAGCTGATGAGAATTGAAAATATGATGAAGAAAAGCTAAAATTCTATTGAAAGTTATGGCTGATGAAAAAGAATTGATTGTAATTGACGGATCGATTGGTTATGGACAAGTTCTTAGAAGCGCAGTCGCTCTTTCTGCTTTGACGCTGAAGCCGATTCGCGTGACAAACATACGGGCAGGGCGTCCGAGGCCAGGGCTTGCGCCGCAGCACCTGACAGGAATAAAAATAGCTGCGGAATTTTGCAATGCCGAACTGGTTGGAGCTCAGTACGGATCGATGGAGATAGAATTTCGGCCGAAAGAGCTGAACGTGACGGACAGACGCATAGACATCGGCACGTCAGGAAGCATAGGATTGCTGCTGCAGACGCTGCTGCCGCTTTTAATTTTCGCAAAAAAAGAAACGACGCTGGAAATTTCTGGGGGAACTGCCGGATTGGGCGCGCCGAGCGTTGAGTACATCAAGCACGTGACGCTGCCGATGCTGGCGAAATTTGGCATAGAGCTGCCAGAGCTGGAAGTCGTTAGGCAGGGATTTTATCCGCGCGGAGGAGGACTTGTGCGAGTAAAGGCAAAGCCAGTGAAGCGGCTCGGCTACGCGAATTTGCTGAGCCAGGGGACGATAAAAATTGTCAAATGTCTTTCAATAGCAGGAAGCTTGCCATTGACAGTTGCTGAGCGGCAAGCGAACGCTGCGAAGGAGTTTTTGCTTAGAAACGGAGTGGAAACTGTTGTCGATGTGAAGGCGGAAACTGCCGAAACGCTGTCGCAGGGAACAAGCATAACGATTTTTGAGGAGAACAACGAGAGCATTTTGGGGGCAGATGCAATCGGACGTCGGGGCGTGAGGGCGGAGGAGGTTGGTAGAGAGGTCGCAGCTAGTTTTCTGACCAGCCTGAGGTCGGGAGCAGCGCTGGACAAGTGGATGGCGGACCAAATCATACCGTTTTTGGCACTTGCGAGCGGAAAATCTGCTGTGACAGTTGAGGAAATTACCGATCATTGCGCTACGAACATGATAATCTGCGAGAAAATCCTCGGAGTAAACTTTGAAATCGTCGGAAAAAGAATTTCTT
The DNA here is from genome assembly GCA_035288545.1 of archaeon. GTDB lineage: Archaea > Aenigmatarchaeota > Aenigmatarchaeia > CG10238-14 > SCSR01 > DATEAB01. Next base: position 3,919 of record DATEAB010000040.1, read on the forward strand.
GCAGCGGAATCGGATTTTCTGCAAAATGATTTAAAAAATATTTTTTATTTTAAAAACTTTAAAAAAATAATTTGTAAAAAAATTTTTCTGAAAAAAAATTCTAGAAAATATATTTAGAAAATACGAAATGTTTATAAGTTTATCGTGCACATAAAATAATTATCAATTCAATCAGAGATCACAGAAGAAAATGAGTTACCGTTCACAATTAGAATTACAAAATCAAATTGAA
>DATEAB010000041.1:0-4616 GCA_035288545.1 archaeon
CGTCATGGTGAAGTGTCCGCCGATTGGGAGAAGCGCCACGTCAATTCTTTCCAGCTCTTTCATCTCAGGCACGAAATCTGTGTCGCCCGCGTGGTAGATGCGCTTGTTGTCAGTGTCGATGACAAAGCCGACCTTCGAACCTTTCGGATGGAACTGCATGCCAGGTTCCTTGAACTTGTCGATGTTGTATGCAGGAATCGTCTCGTAGCTGACGTCTGCAAGGCTTCCCTTCGTTCCCGGCCTGACGAGTTTTGTCTTCATGTCGCTTAGCTTGCTAGCGCATTCCTCGCTTGCAACGACTATCGCCCCGTTGGAAATGTGCTTGCGTATGTCGTCGGGAACGCAGTGGTCGAAGTGCTCGTGCGTGATGAAAACTATGTCTGCCTTTTCCTGCGGACGGGCTGCGGCCGGGTTTTCCTTTAGGAACGGGTCTATCAAAATCCTCTTTGTGCTAGTGTGGATTTCGAATGAAGCATGCCCTAAATATCTAAGAAGCATTTTTTTACAACTCGTGGCCAGATAAAAGAAAACTTTCCAAAAATTTCAAAAAATTTCAAATCTTTCAATTCTTCAATTATCGTCTAACTATTTAAACATTAATCTCGAATATTATTTTAGCGAACGTTACGAAAGTTTTTTGTTGAAAAATTGGAGGAAAAATATGCCAATAAGCGTCAAAGACATTGCAGACATGTTTGGCAAGGATGTTTTCACAGCAAAAGGCTTCTATGCCGGAAAAGTTTCCGATTTGGAGTTCGATCTTAGCCGTTTCAAGATTCGCTCTCTCGTAATTGAGGCTGCGAAGGGAAGTTTCCTCGGCAAGGCGCTCGGCGGAAAGAAAGGTGTAATCATACCATACCCAATGGTTCAGGCCATCGGTGATGTAGTCCTAATCAAGCACATTCCAACGCCCGAAACTGCTGGAGAGGAAGGGGCGGAAGCTGCAGCTGCAATGGCAGAGCAGGGTTAAGAGTTAAGGATTAAAGTTCAGAAGTATTTCGTCCAAAAGCGGTCTGCAGTCTAGAAAATTTTAAATTGTCAGATTGTACATATTATAAATTGCAAATTGTAAATTGATGTAAATGGAAGAAGAAAAAGAAGCGAAGACCGAATTAAGAAAGCCGATGAAAAGCAAGGAGCTTACGTGGACCAAGCAGGGCGAAATTTACATGCTTCTCGACCAGGAAACGAACAAAACCTTTTCCCTCGACCCGATTGCTTTTCTCGTATGGATTCAGTGCGACGGCAAGACGGGCATCGAGAATATCGTTGATGTTTTTTCTGTCAACGGCAACCGCGACATCGTGAAGGCCGCGATAAGCGGCATTCTGGAAAAGCTGCAGGGAAACGGCCTGATCAAGTGGATTGAAAAGTAGACTGAAAGTAAGAAGAAAGAAGCAAGCTAATTTTTAAGCAATGCTACAGTAAATATCTTTATGAAAAACTTATTGCCTTTCATTGTCGTTTTCATAGGACTCGCTGCAGCAGTGACAGTTTATTTTGTTTTCTCAGGATTTACCAAGCCGGCGACAATACCAGCAGAACAGCCTTCTCAATCTTCGCAGCCTTCGCAATCATCGCAGTCTTCCATTAATTTGCAACCTAATCCAATCTGGACGGACGTCGCAGGTTATAGAGACTCGTTCGACAATTGCAAATCTATTTGCAACTCGTATCGAGAAAATGCATGCGACAGGCAGTCCGCGATTGAGTACTGCAGCATACTCGCGTCAGTCGACCTTGATAAAAATGGTGACCTGAATAGAAACGAGGCTGGCAACACTCCTCTCGGCGGCTTCACATGCGAAACGAACATCAGATGTTTTGATTTGATAAAAGAATGTTCGTGCGAGGGAGAAAGAAGTCTTGACCTCGGCGGTTGCATCGACATTCTGACAACGGAAGACATGCTGTCCAGTTTGAATGCAAATTGCAACTCGCCGCAGACTTGACTCCAGATTTAACTCCAGAATTGAGACTGCGGAATTAAGGAATTAAAAAATTAAGGAATTAAGGATAGACTCGATTTATCAGACGGGGAAATGCTATCGCGTCTCGGATATGCTCAAGCTTGCAGACCCACGCCACGACGCGCTCGACTCCGAGGCCGAAACCGCTGTGAGGAACTGTTCCGTATTTTCGCAGCTCGAGGTACCACTCGTAAGCTTTCGGATCGAGCTTCTCTTCCTTGATGCGCTTCATCAGCTCGTCGTAGTCGTCGATTCTCTGACCGCCGCCTGTGATCTCCCCCCAGCCTTCAGGCGCCAGCATGTCGACCGACAGCGTTACGTCTGCCCGCTTCTTGTCCGGCATGTGGTAGAACGCCTTGATTCCTCTCGGAAAGTGCGTCAGGAAAAATGGCTGCGGCTCTTTTTCCGTCAGGATTTTTTCCTTCTCCCAAGTTATGTCCTCTCCCTGCTTGATCTTCACTCCGGCCTTCTGCAAAATTTTTATCGCCTCTTCGTGTGTCACTCGCTTGAAAGGCGTTTTGATTTTCAGCAGCTCTTCCGGGTCGCGTCCAAGCTTTTTCAGCTCCTCAGGCATTTCCTTTGCCAGCCCGTGCAGCAGCGCTGTGACAAATTCCTCCTCCATTTTCAGCAGGCATTCGAAGTCGCAGAACGGCTCCTCAACCTCCAAGTGCCAGTATTCTGTGATGTGCCTTCTCGTGCGGCTCTTCTCTGCCCGGAACGACGGAGCGACCGTGTATATCTTTCCCAGACTTGCAATCGCCGCCTCGGCATACAGCTGCCAGCTCTGCGTCAGATACGCCTTGCCGCCAAAATATTTTACAGAGAAAAGCGTCGAACCGCCCTCGACTGCTGCCTGCGTGAACATCGGCGACTGGAACTCAGTGTAGCCGCGCTCTTCCAGCCAGCGTCGCGCCAGCTGCAGAAATTTTGCCCGAATTTTCAGAACGAGCTGCATCTTTTCGCTTCGCAAGTAAAAGTGCCGTTGGTCGAGCAGGAATTCCGGCCCGTGCTCTCGTATTTTTTTCTCGCTTGCCAGAGGATAATCATCAGCCGCCTTGTGCAAAATTTTTATTTCCTGAACCTGCAGCTCGTAACCACCTGGCGCGCGCCTCTCGGCTTTCGCTTCCCCGCTCAGCTCGACGACCGATTCAACAGGCAGCCGTTCGATCTCGTCGTAAATTTTTGGCAGCGTTTCCTTCTTTATTGTGCATTGGATTATGCCGCTGCCGTCTCGCACCAGAAAAAACGCGATTCCTCCGCTGCTTCTCTTGTGATGCAACCATCCAGCGATTTTTGTTCTTTCTTTAGACCTTCCACTAAGTATTTCTTTTATCGTTATTTTTTCGTCCATTTTGTTCGCCAAAGTTTGCGCCCTCGAAGGGATTTGAACCCTTGACCTCCTGGTTAACAGCTTCAACTGCATTTTATGCATCAGTTGCTCTACCGCTGAGCTTTCCTCGTAAATTATACTACGAGGGCATTGTGCGAGGGCTTACTATACTTTTAATATCATTCTCTTCAATCAGATAGCTTTCTATACGTTGGTAATATTTTCTTAATTTGTTTGGTACTATTACAAAGACTTTATACCCTGCTTTTTTAAAATCTGAAATTTTCTTTTGAAGCTTTATTGCCTTATCGAAGTCGTCCCACATAGTACATTCCAAGATGACATTACCTATTTTGAAATCTGGGAAATAATGGTTGCTATTTGCTCTTACATAAGGTTCGTATTGGTAATTTATACTAAGCTGGAACAAAATATCTGCTATTTTCTTTTCCAATATATTTCTGACAAGTTCACCACGTTCAGTTTTCATTTTATATTTTCCAATTAGCTTAAAGCGTCTATACTGTTCTAAGTAATATTTCCGTCCCAACTCCTTCTTTAGTTTTTTATGCATTTCTTTTGACGCTTTTTTCATTTTAATCAAATTCTGCTCAAATGTTCCTGTTTTAACTTTCTTTAAATAACAATTCTTACCACCTTTTTGTTGTTTCCAATGATCGTCAAGCTGTATAAGAATTGTTGATTTAATGCCTTTTTTGCCAAGATCTAGAAATTTAATCATCTTATAAAATACCTTTCCATTAATTGGTCTTTTTTTATATTTGTAGAAATATATGGTAGACCTAACTACTCCTAAAATTCTCGCAAGTTTCCTTTCACTTCCAGCTTTTTTTATTGCTTGCTCTATCAAAATTTTTTGATCTTTTAGAATGACGTACATAAATACATATTCATAGTAGTAATATTTAAAATTGCTTCCTACCAAGCTACGAAGGCTTGATAATTTTTTTAGTTGAGAGATTTTTACAGAAATTTTCTTCAAAGCAATGGCTAAGTAAAAGTCAGAAATCGGTTTAACTTGAGTTTGAATTAAAGCCATCGCCTTTCATTTGACTCACTCTTTATTCTTCCTTTGTGTTACTATATAAATCTTCCATTTAAACCAAAAATCTTCTATAAATATTTTTTTCACGCAAAGTAATGTAGGTTGTGCGGGTGCCAGATTCTAAGGCCGGCTTTCTCAGGCAGCAGGCAGTATCGACGACAGTATCGACTTACAAAGAAACAGAAGTAGCTGCGGCGAAAAAAACAGAAATTTTTGCTCGAGAAGGATATGAGTTGGAGGTTGTCGCTGG
>DATEAB010000042.1:0-4473 GCA_035288545.1 archaeon
GGTCAGGATGCTCTGCTATTTCCTAACATGCGGTGGGCAAAGATGCAGATAACGATTTTTGTCGACGCGGACAGCTGCTCTTCCGGGACGATAGATGATTTGAAGGCTGCTGCGCAAACTTGGCAGACGGACACAGACGGAATCGTTTCTTTTTCCTTCATCAACAGTTCAGTAAGCGCCCAAGTGACTGTCCAGTGTTCGAGCGAGCTCAGCAGGCAGAAGGAAGGCCGAATAATTATCGAAACCGTGGGGGAAACCCGCCCGCGCGTCATCAACACCGGTCTGTACAACCTGACTGTCGATGCGGAAGTCGCGTTTCTCACGCGCAGCGTCAAGTGCGTCCAGCCTGTCGTCCACATGCACGAGCTCGGCCACGTTCTCGGTCTTGGCCATGACGACGACATGAAGAGCATCATGTACGCGTACGAGGAATGCGATCAGCAGGTTACGCCAAAAATAGTTTCGACAGTGAAGGAGCTTTACAATGATCCGCCTCTGGCAGACCTTTACTTCAAAAACATCACTGCCTCGCGAAAAGGCACGTACGCAAACTTCAACATCACAATTTACAACCAAGGACTTGTCGACTCGCCGACCACGACTGCTGCGATTATGAAAGGCAGCGACGAGATTTACAAGATCAGCATCAACGGCCTGAAGCCTGGGAGCGGCTGGTTCTTCGCGATTTCCAACGTCCGTGTAGGTGCAGACACTGGCAACAGCAACCTCAGCGTGGCGATTGATCCTAAGAACGAAGTCAGCGAAATCGATGAAAGGAATAACATAGTTCATCTTGTAGAGCAATAGCAAAATTTATAAGAGGCCGCGTGAAAGATTAATTATGGCAAAGAGGAGAAGTTTCGCGCCGACGCCAAGGACTGAAGAGCTTTTCTTCGCAGGCATCGGACTGTTGTTTCTGATAATTGTCATATTATCGGAAGCTTAGATTTTTGAATTTTTAATTTTTTAGAAAATTTTACAGCTTCCTTCACTTCATTTTACACTAGTTTTTATCTTTTTTCACCGATAGTATTACTCCCTTCGTTAAGTCGTTTTCACTGTTGTGGTAATGTTGTGATTGAAATGAGAGGCATGTTCATAGTATTCGAAGGAATGACCGGAAGCGGGAAGAAGAGTCAGATAACATTACTCGCAGAGCGGCTGCACAAGGCCGGGCGCGAGGTCGTTAACGTTTCTTTTCCCAATTATGAGACTGAAATTGCCAGGCTGACCAAGCGGTCTGACTTGGACGCGCACACGCAAGCTCTTCTGTTCGCGGCCGACAGACAGTTCTACCAGCAGCGCATCAAGCAGCTTCTCGACAAAGGCGCGGTGATCATCTGCGATCGTTACTGCTACAGCAATTTTGCCTACCAGAGCGCTAAGGGCGTGCTTCTCGAATGGCTTGTGCAGCTCGAGAAAAATATTGTCAAGCCAGATGTCGTGTTTTTCGTCGACGTCCCAGTATCAATCAGCCTCTTACGTGTCCAGCAGTCGAACATCGAGGATTTCACAAAAAAAGAAATCATGTCACGACTTGAAGCAGAGCGAGAGAGGTTCGAAAAAATCCGCGAGATCTATTTGTATCTGAGCAAGGCAGAGATCGACCAGCAGACGCGCTGGTATGTGCTGAACGGAGAGCTGAACGAACTCGCCCTTCATGAGCAGGTTTGGAACGTTGTTTCGCAGAAGCTGGCAATTAGCTAAACCAAATTTTCAAAAACGACAAGGCAAAGGCGGACGTTTGTTGTAAGTATTGCACGTATCTACTTGAAAATATATTTTTCAGTCAATAATAATAATCATTGTTCTTAGCCGTGGCTGCTGCTGAAGTTGTCGTCTCTTTCGTTCTTCCTGTTGCCGAAACTTCTTCTTAAACAAAAAATAAATTTAAGTAGTAAGGGTTGCATTCGTTTGTTAACAGATGTCGGTGTCGATGCAAAAGCTCCCTTCGTCTAGCCCGGTCAAAGAAATGCCGATAGGACGCGGGACTTTCGATCCTGCAACACGGGTTCAAATCCCGTAGGGAGCATTTCTTTTTTTATTAAAGTCTCAGTGGGAGCACTTAACTTTTTAAGCCGACAAAATAAACTAAGAATTGATAAAATGGCTCAAGGAAAACAAATGATGATGCTTTGGGCTCTAGTTTACTTAGTAGGACTTCTAGCAACGCATTACTTGCTGTTGCAAGGTAGTCTAACAGAATCGATGGCGCTGTGGATATGGTTCGTAATCGTACTCGTTTCGAACTACAGCATTGGAAAATCGATGGGAAAGATGCCTGCGGCTGTGAATACGGTGTGGATGGGCGCAACAGTTCTGTTCATCGTTCTTGCAGGAACTATGCTTCTCGGGGTTTGGGCAGGTGGAGCGGCAGTATTCTTTGCGCTCTATCTAATACTCTTCGGCGGAGCGATGTTCGGCACTGGACATGAAATGAAGAAAGGAACCTGGTCTGGAATGGGCCTTACCGATATGTTTATCGGCTTCGTCTTTCCAACATGGTTCTCTGGCGCACCGTTCCTGGTAGCGGCACTTTACATCGGAGTAGGAATGCTTTACTATACCTGGAAAGGAATGTAGGAATCAACGCACGAGTAAAGTAAATTGGTCTGAAGCAAGGGTAAGAAATTTGGAAAACTTTGAGACTTTTTTATTTTCATTTACATTTTTCTTTGTTTTTTTTCTTCAAGGCAACGACAACAGCAGCACTGGCACTCGGCGTTGGAATAATAAAAACAACCTACGGTTTTCTTGGAACTTTCCCTCCTCTTTTTTAATTTTAATTTTTATTTTTTTAAAATTAGCCGCGCACGAACATCTTCTGAATCTTCTGCAACGCAGGATCCCAGGCGAACCTCTCTTCTGCCCATATGTCTGCCGAGTTGCTGTAGCCGTGAGTTTCCCAATAGCCCTTCTCGTCCCTCTCGGTGAAGTGTATCTGCCAAATCCACTTCGCTGACTTCCATCCGTACTTGTGGGGAACGACCACCCGCAGCGGCCACCCGTGCTCAGGAGTCAGCGGCTTTCCGTCCCACTTCCATGCAAGCAGCACGTCCTCTTTCTGCATTTCCTCCAGCGGCAAGTTCGTCGTATATCCGTCGTAGCATTTCATCAGCACGTGCTTCGCCTCAGGATTCGGCTTCACAACCTTAAGAAAATCAGCAAACTTCACTCCCTCCCACTTCATGTCCAGCCTCGTCCATCTTGTCACGCAACTCATGTCAGAAACAGAAACTTCTTGATGCAGTTTCAAAAATTCTTCCCATGAAAAAGTTTTCGGTTTCTCGACAAGTCCCGTCACCTCGAGCGTCCATTTCTTCAAGTCGATCTTCGGCACGTCAGCGTAATACAGTACAGGAAACTTCGGCGTCAGCACTTGGCCGGGTGGCAGCCGCTCATCCTTGTACTTGAACTTTTTTATTTCGGGTTCAGTCATTTTATAAAGTTGCGCTTGCAAAAATAAATAGAGTGCTGGAGCATGAAGAAATTTATTCACGATCAGTTTGACGAAGACGAAGCGAATGTCGTCGCGTTCGGTGTTCCTCTAGGAAGGAAAGTCAGAACGATGCTTACGAGAATGCGTGAGCTAAACTGGTTTGTTGAGTTTTTTGATCTTGACAGAAAGAAAAATCTTCTTGAAAAAATAAAAGTTTTCGATAGTGGCGACATCCAAATTGTGAATTATGGAGATTTGCAGAGCGTCAAGCAAAGAGCAAACAATATTCTTGCAGGGAAAAAAATTCCTCTCATGCTCAGCGGCGGACATTTGTCAACACTTTATTCAATGCAAGCATTTCCTCGTAACACTAAACTTGTTATCTTTGACGCTCATTGCGATGCGAAAGACAGGTACATGGATGAAAAGATGGTTGATTTAGACTACATTTCTCTTGAGACAAATCTCGATGAACGTGTGAACGATGTGACTTGGCTGAGAAGATTGATTGACGATGGTCATTTTGACGGAAAGAACGTGATGCTGTTTGGTTTGCGTTCTGGAGATTTGGATGAGCTGAAATTTTTTGATGAAAACGGCGTAAGGTATTTCACAGCAAGACAAGTGAAAAAGAACTTGCAAAATGCGGCTGAAGAGATGAGGAAATTCACTATGGACTCAGATGTTTATGTGAATGTTGACATTGACAATTACGACCCATCAGTTGCTCCTGCCGTTGATCACCCAGAGCCAGATGGCTTGTTTTTCGAACATGTTCAAAGTTTGATAGATGCAATTGAAGGGAAGATTGTTGGTCTTGACACTGTCGCACTGAGCCCGCTTGACGACGAGAGCAATCAAGTGACAGAATTTCTTGCAGTGAGGACTATTTTCGAGATTCTAGGAAAGATTAACGAACAAGTATAAATATCCAGCAATCAAAAGCGTAAATCGTTTTCCTGGTAATAAAAAACTATGACGACGTATATCATTCCTACCTCAACTGCTGAACATATTGCAAGAAATTTAGTTGG
>DATEAB010000043.1:0-3119 GCA_035288545.1 archaeon
TCGGGTCGCAGGAGGAGCTTGCTGGGCTGGTGTTGAGAAGGCTAAGGAAGGAAAACAGGAAATTTTCCTTGTCGCCTATACGCGTGAAAAGAGTTGCGCTGCTTATTCCGGAAATTCAAATACGTGCCAAGACGAAGAGGATGCACAGGCTGGCGAAGATAGATGTTTGTCCTGTTTGTGAAAACGAGATAATGCCATTGAAGATGAAAAATTTGCTGAACAAGAAAATTACTGTAGGTTACAAGTGCACTAAGTGCGGCTATCAGAGCGATTTGGAAGCTTTCGTGCCTATGAAATATAGTTTTGTTTGGAAAGGTTAAGCAATCGGAGGATACATTATTTCTCCCGTATGCAGTTGTGCTAACATTTTTTCCCTGAAGTTCACTCCTTGATAGAAATAGTCAACTTTTTTCCACGGTTGTGTTTCTGGGAGATTTCTTAAAAATGTTTTGAATGACGAAACACTCGCACCCAAATCAGCCGAAGGGCAATTCTTATTGTACAACCTGCCTTTCGCTTCGTCTATGGTTTCAGCATTGCCAGAAAAAATCAGCAGATCAGCCGCAAAATTTTCTAAACTCAAACTTCTAGCGACTGTCTCTTCAAAATCTCTCTTATCAGGCTGCATTCTCCTATGAAGAAGCCAAACGGCGTCAGTCCTTCTCCTTGTCAGACTCCACGCTAAGTATCCCAAAGCTTCAAGCTTCATGGGCGAAAACTCGTCCTTTACATCAACATAGCTTTTTCTGAAAATTTTTCTTGGATCCTCCCCAAGCAGCACGCTGCCAGTGTCTTCGAAATGCTCTCTGAAACTCGGCCCTATAGTTGAAAACATCGTTTGTGGAATTTCCCTGTCCGTAACAACTACATCCATCCTTGTTCTGTATTCCCGATAAGTTCTCCATACCGCTTCACTGATTTTTTCGTAAAACTTCTGAGGAACAACAAAACCATAATCAGCAACAACAACGACATCATAGTCCCCAACATCAGCAATTCCTCCTCTCGTCAGTTTGGCAGCAGAACCGAACTCCAAAACGCCGTAAATCGATGGGACTTCTCTCAATTCCTTCGTGAAGTCTTTCCTCAGCCTGCTAACAATATCGCCAGACATATACTACGATAAGCAAGTAAAATTTTAAATATTAGGAATTCAGACAGGCAAACCGAATGCCTGGGAAAGTTTCAAGAAAACCGTAGGTTGTCTTTATCTTTCTTCGTCGTGTTTGATGCTGCTGCTATCGTCCTCGCATTGCTAGTAAAAAATACTTTTTAAGCTCTAAAACAAAGAAAATATAGAGGTGAATTAATGGCGAAGAAACCTTTCGGAGGATATTCTGTAAGCTTCAAGAAAGTCGCAAACTGGCCAATTTCTAAGATATTCGGAACTGGAAATTTGCCGCCAAGCATGATGACTAAAAAATTATGGCAGTTTGTGAAAAAGAATCACCTTCCAAATAAATAAATAATCACTTTATCTCGAAGTAAATTGAAAGAATAATTTACACAAATCAATAATCTACAAATTTTTTAATGTTGTGTCGGTGAAAAGTCAAATATGACAAAAGTAATTGCAATAAGCTCACCCAAGGGCGGCGTCGGAAAAACAACTGTGGCAGCAAATCTTGCCGTAGCTCTTTCTACATTTGGCAAAAAAGTCATTGTCGTCGACTGTAACCTTAGCACGCCGCACTTGACTTACTACATCTCACAACAACACCACAAACTGACGCTTAACGACGCGCTCCTCGGCAAGGCGGACATAAAGCATGCGCTCTACCAGGAAAACGGAGTGATGTATGTGCCTGCAAGCAGCGAACTAAATGACATTATTGACGTGGACGTTGCCAAACTCAAGAAAAATATTTCGCGTCTCGTGAATCCTGAGATGATCGATTACGTGATACTTGACAGCGCGCCAGGCCTGGGACGCGAAGCACTTTCGGTGATGGAAGCGGCAGACGAAATTGTTTTTGTCGCACAGCCGCTCGAGCCGATGCTTGAGGACATATCGCGCGGAAAGGAAGTGCTGAAGGAAGTGGGCAACAAGCAGAGCAGTCTCGTGTTGAACATGGTGCGCAAGGCGAAGTACGAGGTGAAGCAGAAGGATTTCGACAGGCTTACGAAAACTCCAGTCGTCGGCAGCATCGCGTTTGACGAGAATGTGATAAAGTCTGTTGTCGCACGAAAGCCTCTGCTGAAGTTCAAGCCAAACTCTCCCGCCTCGTTAGATTTTATGGACCTGGCCGCAAACATGCTCGGAGTGAAGTATAAGAAGTCGGCGGCAAAAAGCTTCATGAAGATGTTCGAGGCTATAAGAAGCAAGATAAGCTTGTAGAATATGAAAAAACTTTCTTAGAAATTCAGCTTTTAATAATTAACTTTTCATTGAAAATGTATGACATTTCAATTACCAATAAAAATATCATACAGCAAGTTACTGAAAACCTACTGGGAATTGAAAAGACAAGCTTATGCTAGTGGCGGAAAATACGACAAGACAGTCTCAGGCACAGAACTGTTCACGGCCAGAAAAGGAAGATGGATTTTCAGCGATGAATATCTGGAAATTATTTCTTTCATGGAATTGAATCGATGGGAGTTAATATCGGAAGAATTACTGAAAGGTATAAAGAAATTCCAGTTGCTGGCTTGATTTATCGCGGAGAGATAAGAACGTTGCCTGCAATTTTTAGACCAAATATATTTCCTAAAATGACGGACAAACAAATTAAGGAATACATTTTTAGATTTTTGCGAAAAGCATTACTTGCTGCACCACCAGATCAGCCATTTCGAGGACCTCTCACAGAAACATTTGAACTACATGGACATAACGATCCTCCTTTCAAACATCGTAGTTTTCCTCATCTTTTGTACAGAAACAATCCTGAATGGAGACAACACCGACTTGATGAAAGAGAGATGAAACTTCCAGTAAGTATTGGTGGAACAGAATCTATTTCTTATCGCTTTCCAAAAAGCGAAACAAATCTTTACATAGGATGGTGGCACTTCGGTCTTTTGCTGAAAAATCTCGACGACATAATTTTGACATAAATTTAAGTCAGCGGCAACAAAATTTTCATCATGAGCAATCGTTCTCGTGCTTTGACTTT
>DATEAB010000044.1:0-23169 GCA_035288545.1 archaeon
TGGCCTTGGACGTTTCTCAAATCTGCACTGTAGTTGCCGCAATTTTCGCAAATGCCAGATGTGGACTTTTCTCTAATCTCAGGCTGCTCTTCGCGCGTGTTCAGTTTAAATTCAAGAATGTCCACCATCTCTGGCGAGACTCTCGCAATGTCTGTCGAGGATAAAATTCCGACAAGCCTCCCGCCGTCCACGACGGCAAGTCTTTTGATACTGCTTCTCTTCATCTTTCGAGTGGCTTCTGTTATTGTGTCGTCTGAGGAAATTATGACGATGGGCGTTGACATCACGTTTTTTATTTTTATTCCAGATGGCTTGGAATTTTTCGCCACAACTTTTTTAATAAGATCGCTGTCAGTTACGATGCCGATTGCTTTTCCAGACTTCGTGACAATCAGGGCGTATTTTCTTGCCTTCTTCATGGCCCGGCCTGCAGCCTTTGCAGTGCTGTTTACATCAATCGTCAGAACGGGCTTGCTCATTATATCTTTTACATATATCGGCAAAGACGCTCACCTGATTAGAATAAGAGTTCTACCGTTATTAACATTTCTGGACTATTCAAGATGCTTGATGAATTCGTCGAATGCCTGCCCGTCGTTCTTGCTTACCACTTTTTTAGGGTGAAGCGTTCTGATGTTGCCATACCCGAAATCGACGACCAGATAAAACGGAAATCCTTGCAATGTTTTTTTCAAATAATCATAGTAATAAAACTTCCTTTTTCTTGTTGACTTGATCTGCAACAAGATGCATTTTTTGCTTTTTATGCAAATCAAATCTGCCTCGCCGAGGCTTGCGCCTGCCCTAACGACCTTCCACCCATTGTTCTCCATTTCAATGCGTATCTTCCTTTCGACTCGATACCCCTTCAGTTTATTCAGCATAAAAACGGCCCAATGTAATATTTAAAAGTCTAATGTAAAAAACATTTAGTGAGTTGAAGCGAAATGAACATACTGACCGTAGGGGACATTCATAACGATATTGAAAACATTATGACTTACTCGGACAAAATTTTGCAGCTTGATTTTGACGCGGTAGTTTGCCCGGGCGACTTCTCGGACGTCGGCCTTCGCGGCTTCGCGCCTCTTGACATAGCAAAAATTGTAATATCTGAGCTGAAACTGTTCAAGAAACCAATCGTGGCTGTGCCTGGGAATTTTGACAAAGAAATCATACCGTTTTTAGAAAAGGAGGGGATCAGCATCCACGGCCGTGGAAGGGTTGTTGGTGAGGCTGGCTTTTATGGTTTTGGCGGAGCGAAAACTCCGTTCGGCACGCCACTCGAACCGAGTGAGGAAGAGCTGCGTAGGGGTCTCGAGAAAGGTTATGAAGAAGTGGAAAATGCGAAATGGAAAATTCAGGTCACGCACATGCCGCCAGCGAGAACGAAGATGGACCTCATTTATACCGGCGCTCACGTGGGTTCAGAAACGATTAGAAAATTCATTGAGGAGAGAAAGCCGGCTGCTGCGGTTTGTTCTCATATTCATGAAGGACGTGGGACAGACGAGATAGGAAACACGAAGATAATTAACGCCGGGAGGTTTCCAGAAGGCTATTGCGGCATAATCAGCTTGACCGACAGGGGAGTGACAGCAAAAATTGTTAACCTGTTCTGAAATGTTACTCTGCAACATATCTTTTACAGAACATAAATCTATTTTTATACCCTTCCGACCTAAGTAAATTTACCAATTCATTCGTATTCACTAATTTCACTTAATCACAACTGAAAAAAACTTACCCACGGAAGAATTTGAAGGGATTTCATGCTTACACTGTTGGAATATTAGAAAGTGTTGCATACGAAGTTCTTTCTATAATGAATAGGAAACGATTAGACATGGAGACATTGCTATGAATGTGCTGGAGTCTGTAGAATCTATACTTGTTGATGCTGGTAACGCCGGAAGTGTAACGCAGAACTCTGCGGATGTTGTTATTGATCTTGCTCAGAAACTAGATTTCCTAGACATACAGCTACTCAGGAAGTTTTATGCAACGGGCAAAAATTTCCCATTTGACACGCAACCATACTGCTTCCCTATTTTGTTTAAGGAAATGAAAGAGTCGAAACAGCTGAACATTGGGATTGAGGCGTTAAGGAAAAGGCTGGATAATTTGATCAAAATCGGGCTTCTTGATAAAATCCACAATTCAAATCCGACCAATTATTATCCTATTAATGGAAAGGAAAGTCTTGTCCGATCAACTATCATGAAGTTCTTCTTAATCAACGGTTTGACTAAATTTTTATGAGGTTTTGGACTTTCTTACGTATAACCAGTATTCATAGGTCGCCTGACCTTAGGAACTTTTCAAATTTTCAGAAAAATGTCTCAGAGACTTCATAAAAATTCGTTTGATTCTTTTCATTTATTATTTTGAAAGTTCATAAATAATAATAATAATAATAAATTCTTTTTATTTATCAAATAATACCAATTCAGGCCATCTACTCATACCAAAATAAGAAAAATTGCAAAAAGTAATTAAGTGAAACAAGTCATAGAAAATATATGAAACGCGGAAGACCGCCCCTCAGGCAGCAAATGACTCAGTCGCTGTTGGACATTTTATCAAGCAATCAGACTCCTCTAACAATTTCTTCTTTGGCAACGCAGGCATCAAAAGTGCTTGGACGCACATTGAGCTGGAACACAATCCAGAAATACTTGCAGGAGCTGGTGGAAGCGAACAGGGTTCAGGCCATCGCCCTTCCTCACTCAAAGGAAGAGGGGAAGAAAGGTCTTACCGTTTATACTTTGAAACGCTAATAATCTTGTGAACTTTTGCGGGCTTCAGTGTGCTCGAGGTGCTGGATCATGGAAAAACCAGAAATACTTAAAAAATTTCTCGACAACGGCCTCCAGCTTGACTTTGAATCACTCGATTTTTTCTCCCACAAGCCGAACCAGATAAACACATTCCTTCAAAAAGTCCCTTCCGTAGGAAAGCCCACCACGGTCACAATCAATTTCATTAACGAAATTTTGCAGCAGCCGGAAAGCGACGTAGAAATACTGAAAGTTCCTGAAAAATCCAGGGCAACCATCGACATTGACGAGTTTGCAGCGCTTGTAAACACGCGATATATTTTTTTGAAAAAACTTCTGGCAGGCCGGGTCGATTTGGTCAACTTAATTTCTATCAACAAAATCACGCCCAAGGTGAAAAAATTCTCAGTAATAATTATTGTGAAGGAAAAAATGGATGGGGAGAATTCAATAGTCGGCGAGGACGAAACAGGCGAGCACACGTTCTTTTTCAAAAAGAAAGCAGATTTTGAGCAGGTGTTTCTAGATGACGTGATTGGCATAGTTTGCGAGAGCGACGAGAGAATAAAAATCGAGAAAATGTTTTGGCCGGATTTGCCGCTGAGGCGAGAAGTCACACGCACTGAAGAGGATTTGGAACTGACTGTCAGCAATTATCCACTGGCGAGGGCGGCAGATGGAAAGGAAATAGCGATTACAACTGAAGGCCACAAGGCAAAAATAAATGCAGATGTTTTTGACATGCCTGTTATGGTAAAGGTAAAACAATCTGCAGTTGTTTTGATAAGCAATTCGAAATATCTTAAAAAATATCAGCAGCGCGAAAAAAACGAGGAAGAACTCATCGCATCTTTACTCAAAAGAAGAAACCTCAGCCCGGTAATTGAGGCCGATCATGCTGCCTTTTCAAACGACCCCTTCCTAATTGACATGGTGCCAGACATTTTCATCATTTTCGACGTCCAAGGCAGCGGAAGTTTCAACTACAAGGGCACAACCGTGCTGATGATGCCTGAACGCGAGAAGGAAAAAACGAGTTGGAGAATAAATTTAAAAACAAGAGAGACAAAGAGAATAGAAAATTGAAAATAACAAACTATTAATTTGCGACCGCCGAAAAAGTAAGGTATGGAAGAAATTCTTCAGCTTCTCGATTGCGATTATGTCCTTCTGAACGGTCTGCCAGTGCTGAGACTTTTCGGGAAAAATAAAGAAGGAAAAACGGTCTGCGCGTTTTATGAAAAATTCTTGCCGTATTTTTATGTTCTGCCAAGCGACAGCGATAATTCTGTGGAGGAATCGATAGAGCTTCTGCGGACAAACTTCCCAAACGACATAATGAAGCTAGAAATTGTCAAGAAGACGTTGCCGATTGGATACGACGACAAACCTGCAGACTTGCTGAAGATCACGTTGAAAGATCCGTCGCACACGCCGGAGGTAAGAGAATTCTTAAGGAACAGGTCAAGCGCAAAGGAAATTTACGAGGCAGACATCCTTTTCAAATACAGGTTCATGGCAGATTTTGGTCTATACGGGATGAAGTGGGTTAGAGTAGAGGGCAACCCGGTTAAAACCATCACTGTAAAATGCCCATCAATAAGTTGCAGAAGCATCATGTCCGTCGATGTTATGGAAAACGCGCCATTGAAATATCTTTCTTTTGATATAGAATGCCTTCCATCAGAGGGTCTGCCAGACTCAAAAAAAGATCAAATCATTGTAATATCACTCTCTTTCGATCCTGACTTCAATGGTATGAAAGACATGGTACTTATTTCAAAGCATGCAGGCATACGAGGGGCGGTATCTTGCTCAGGCGAGAAGGAGATGCTTGAGAAATTTAAAGAGATGATTGCAAAATACGACCCAGACATATTGACAGGCTATAACATAGAAGGATTCGATCTGCCATATATTTTTGACAGAATGGATGTTCTGGGAATAAAAAAGGATCTGGGAAGAGCAGACAAGATATGCTTCAGCCAAAAGTTCGGCTCTACTCAAAGATCGGCGATTGTCGGACGGGTAGTGATTGACCCATTCTACATCATAAAATACCTATCAGTTTACGACCAGCCGTACAAGTTTAGAAGATATGACCTCAGCACTGTCTCAGAAAAAATACTAGGCGAAAGAAAGTTAGAATTTGGCGAAAGCATAAGGACATTCACAGAAGAAGCATGGAACGGCAACTCGGAAAAATTGAGGCGATTTATAGAATATTCTAGAAAAGATTCTGACCTTGCGCTCAGGCTCGTCACGTCGCATAAACTTGTCGACATGAACAAATTTATAGAAATGTCTAAACTATCTGGTCTCTTGCTACAAGATATAATGTCTGGCCAAGCGGCAAGACATGAGAACGCGCTGCTGTATGAACTGATTAAAAAGAATATTGTCATGCCTTGCAAGCCGCACAGAAAAGTTTTTTCTGGCTCGGAAAAGAAGTTCGAAGGCGCCATAGTTTTAGAACCAGAAGTAGGTTTGCACAAAGATGGAGCAGTCCTGATTCTAGATTTCAAATCCATGTACCCATCAATAATCATGCGGTACAACATCTGCCCAACCGTTTTAGTCAGAGGAGAAACAAAGTTGGATGGTGCAAAGTTAAACGTCTCCCCCACGGGTACAAAATTTTTGAAGAAAAATGTGAAAGAAGGAATTTTTCCCTATGTCGCACGGTATTATTTTGACAGCAGGTTTGACGTGAGAGCCGAGATGGAGAAAGAACTGGACGAGAACAAATTGAAAATTTTGGATGCCAAACAGTACGCACTTAAGGGCATGCTAGTTTCTCTGTGGGGTTACCTAGGGTTTGTTGGCGCAAGGTTCTATGTTCCAGAAGTGGCAGCATCAATTACTGCATGGGGAAGGGAGAATATCACAAAAACTAAAAAACTAATCGAAGAAAATTTTGGTTACAGAGTCATCTATGGCGACACAGATTCCGTGTTTATTAAAACGGATATACTGGATTTGGAAAAGGCTGCAGCAAAAGGAAAGGAAATAGCGAAGTTTGTGACGGAAAGGCTGGACGGTCTGGAGCTCACATTCGAAAAGCTGTTCAAGACGTTCCTGATTTTAAGCAAGAAAAGATATGCAGGCTGGAGCTTCGAAAAGGTCGGCAATGTATGGAAAGATGAATTGTCGATGAAGGGAATAGAGACTATTAGAAGAGATTGGTGCGACTTAACTTCAAAAACACTTTTCAATATATTAAATATTCTGCTAAAAGAACAGGACATGAAAAAGGCTCTCAACTACGTAAAAGACGTTCTCGGCCAGCTCGAAAAAAATCAGATTCCCATAGAAGAGCTAGTTGTTACAAAGAGCGTATCAAAATCTTTGAAGGACTACAAAGGCATACAGCCGCATGTAGAACTCGTGAAAAAGATGAAGCAGAGGTCCCCCGCGACAGCTCCGGAAATCGGCGACAGAGTTGGATTTGTGATTATCAAAGGCCTGAATCTTATGTCTGAAAGAGCCGAAGATCCAGAATACGTCAAAAGTCATGGTTTGAGAATCGATTCCAAGTATTACATCGAGAACCAACTCCTTCCACCTCTGGAGAGAGTTTTTGAAGCGATGGGAATAAAGAGATCGGAACTTCTCAGTGTCGGAAGACAAATGCAGCTAAGTGCCATGATAAAGGCAGGACTAAAACCAGGTGGAAATGGAAACGGCTATTCGAAAGACCAGCCACTGGCGCAAATCGAGGGGCTGATATGCAATCGCTGCAGCAGGACCTACAGACGCGTGCCGCTGGTCGGAAAGTGCCTCGCATGCAATGGCGAACTCATGTTTTTTCATGGCGAAGAAAAATCACGCCTTTTTGCAGTGTCGTCTACTTCCTGATGAACTTCTCCCTTATTCCTGAAACGATCAACCAATCAAGCAGCATCGCGAAGAAGATGAAAATTCCAAAAATCCTGTCATATGATATCGCAACTGCAACAGAAACTATTACGCTGGCTAAGTAGACGAATGTTTTCATCCCCATCAGTCTTCTGTATCCAATTTTTATCGTCATTTCCTTTGCCCGAATCATTTTCTCGCACGAGACAACAAAAAGAATTCCCATCATGACGGCGGATGCCGACAGAGCGTAGACTGTGTTGATTCCAAAAACAAAATTGCTCCCATAGAAAGCGACCTCGAAATTAATAATTCCAACTGTTGCAAAAAGTGTGGCAGGAATCAAAACGAATGCAGCAGTTCCTGCCTTTATATTTTTGTATCTGATTGATGCAATGACCGTAAGCGCAAACGAAAACCCTGCTGCAACAAGAAATACCATGAGGGCAAGCTCTTTCATTGTCGGCTGAACTTGCTCTTGGTTGACAAACACCAACTCATGCTTCAGTGTTCCACTCTGGAGCGATGCCAGAATTGCCAGTCTCTCTTCTTTTGCCGCCTCGTTCGTTTGGGCGAACCCTGTTATGCCGATGCTCTGCAACGGAGCCCTCGCAAACTCCAATGGCACTCCAAGCCGGCTTATTTCCTTCCCATCAAAATAAGAAACCAGCGAGCCGTCAATTACTATTTTTCCTCCTGACAAAGTAGTCGCCGCCCGCTCATTGATTTTCTGGAACATTTCGCTGGCCTTTTGCGTTATTAGCGCAGGTATTTGGAACTGATATTGGCGAATTTCTGCAATGTATTCAAGGGTAGACTGTTCAGGAACAACTCTTTCTATGCCCTCATTGTCAAAGACAACCGCCTCCAACACAACATTCGTCTCTGTCGAATTGACGTAGTAAACCCTTACATCGTCTGCAAGGAAGTAATCACCGACCAAATATTTTTTGCCTCCAAACACGAGCGAATTCCCCCCGTCTTCCAATGTGAAATTGAAGGTGTCGTCGCCGATAGAAAACGTTCCTGCGCTGTTTTGTAATTTTATGTTCTTCGACATTCGCGCCTCAATAACTCCTGGATAGAGCAAAATGTTGATGTCTCTTTTTGACGATGTTGTTATTTTTATCATGTTGTCAAAGCTCTCTGCCTTGACGTCGCTAAAACCGAAAACAATTGCCCGTTTGTTTATTATTGACGCAATGGCTGTTGGACTGACGTTGCCGTTGAGTTGATACGCATAAGATATGCCGCCGCCAAGCTCAAGTCCCAGCTGCGGGCCGAAGGAAGCGGCAGATTGTGATGTGACTGCAAATCCAACGTCGCCGTCTGCAGGTGCAACGCAACTGCCTGGTTTGGAGTCAACAAGTAGCGGAACGAAAGCCCCTTTCTTTATGTTTGCTACAGCATTCTCAAAATCATCAACAGTCTTTACATTCCTTCCACCGACCTGATTGACGCGGCCGCCAACAACCAACCCGACACAGCCCGCCCCTTGGTCGACACTGCTTACAAAAACCCCGCCAGAAGAGAAAGTTGTCGCGGAAAAGAAGCTGTATGCCGAGAGTGCTACCAGCACCAGTAAAATCATCAGCCGAACGTTACTCATTAGGTTCATTATTTAAACCACAACAAAAAACAATATAAAGTTAACTCTCAATCATATTTCTGCCTTGAACCCAAGCGTGCATAAATTCGTTCAAACAAAATTACTTTCCAAGGGATTTTATGACAACAGACAACATAATCTTCAACAAAAAAGTTATATCAGACATGCAACTTCAGAAGATAATTAACCGTCTCATTGAAATTTATTTCGAGAGGCAGTATACGAAGTTCATTCCAGGACAATCGAAGGTTCCGCTGCAGATCCCGACTTACGGGGCGGAGGAAGTAATCGAGGTCCTTGATTCGCTGTTCACCACGTTTGTCACGATGGGAAAGAAAGTAGAGACGTTCGAGAGAGAGTTCGCAAACTATCTTGGCGCTAGGCATGCGGTGATGGTCAATTCTGGCTCTTCCGCAAATCTCATTGCCATGTCCATTCTAACAAACGAGGCATTTCCGAACAGAATTTTGTCAGGGCAGGAAATCATTGTTCCAGCGACACTATGGACCACGACAATAAATCCGATCGGCGACGTTAGCGCAATACCAGTCGTCGTAGACGTGGAACTTGACACGATGAACATTGACCCAGAAAAAATAGAGGCTGCAATAACTGACAAGACCAGGGCAATAATGCCTGTTCATTTGCTCGGCAACCCGGCCAAGATAAAGGAAATAATGGAAATTGCCGAGAAACACAACCTCTTTGTCATAGAGGACACTTGCGAATCGCACGGAGCATGGGTTGATGGAAAGAAAGTCGGAACGTTTGGCGACATCGGCACATTCAGTTTCTTCTTTTCCCACCACATCTCAACAATCGAAGGCGGGATGGTTGTAACTAACGACGATGAAATCGCGGAGCTTGCAAGATCGCTGAGGGTTTTTGGTTGGGCAAGAAGCTCGAAAAGATACGAAGAATATGCTCTACAGTACCCGAACATCGACAAAAGATTCCTATTCGTCAACAAAGGATTCAATTTTAGGCCCACAGACCTCCAAGGGGCGATAGGAATCCACCAAATGAAGAAACTTGAGAAGTACATCGAGATAAGGCGGCAGAATGCAGCATACTGGACGAAAAGATTCAAGGAGTTTTCTGATCATTTGATCGTTCACGAGGAAAGACCAGGCACACGCCATGTCTGGTTCGGACAGCCTCTGACAGTTAGACACGCCGCCCCATTTACTCGGGACGAACTGACCAAGCACCTCGAGGAAAATAAAATAGAGACGAGGCCAGTGCAAATTTCTAACATCACCCAACAGCCATCTGCAAAGTTTGTGAAGCACAGAGTTCATGGGGAGCTGAAAAACGCACAGTACATCATGGACCATTCTTTCTTCTTCGGAAACCATCAGGGAATCGGCAAGGAAGAGAGGGAATATGTTGCTGACGTTATCGCAGACTTTGTTGAAAAGAAAACGAAAAATAAACTCGGCCGCCAAATTTCATTTTGATTTCATTTTGACATGTTCAAATGTTTATGTTTATGTTTAATACGAATCTGAGTGGTCTTTGAACCACTGGATCGTTTTTT
The DNA here is from genome assembly GCA_035288545.1 of archaeon. Lineage (GTDB taxonomy): Archaea > Aenigmatarchaeota > Aenigmatarchaeia > CG10238-14 > SCSR01 > DATEAB01. The sequence continues at coordinate 9,788 of DATEAB010000044.1, forward strand.
CCAAACCGTCTTCGAACGGGACAGTCGGATGCCATCTCAAAATTTCTCTGGCCTTTGTGTTGTCGCACTGCAGCCGCATTGATCCAGTCACTTCCTTGTTGAGGAATTTTATTTTGGCGTCGAAGCTATTTGCAATTTGCCTCGCGATGTCGCCAGTCCTGACTTCGCGTCCCGAGCCGACGTTTATCGGCCCGCCAAGGAATTTTGATTCTGCCGCTTTCATAAGCGCGTCAACAGTGTCTGTGACAAATGTAAAATCCCTTGTCGGCTTCTCATTCCAAAGTTCAACCATCTTTGTCTTCATTGCCTGAACGATTGTAGTTGGTATGAAGTAGTCCACTGCCTGGCGAGGGCCGAACGCGTTGAATAATCTGAAAAAGATTACTGGAAGATTGTGTTTTTCGTGGAAAGTCAGACAAAGATCCTCACCAATTTTTTTGGTGGCATTGTAAATGTTGCTCGTGCCTTCTATCGGATGCTTCTCGTCGATCGGCAGATACTGCGGATAACGCCCGTAAAGCAGTGCGGATGACGGAAAAATAAATTTTTCAATATCCTTCCTGACGCCGAATCTCAGCATGTTGAAAGTTCCCTGGACATTTGTTTTGAACGCTAGGTACGGGTTCTGCTCGCACAGCGCAGGGACGGCATAGGCCGCAAGATGGAATATGTAATCTGCATCCCCATCAACTTTATTCAAATCATTTTCATTCGTTATGTCAACATCAACAAACTCAATTTTTTCCTTAAGATGGTCAATGTTTCTGGTGCTGATCTGAGAAAGAATGTCGATTATTTTGACCCTTGCACCGGCGTTTGCTAAAGCGTCTGTCAGGTGGCTCCCCAAAAAACCAGCAGCACCTGTGACCAGCACTGTTTTGTTTGACCAATCCATCTTCATCAACCCAAATCTCAGTAATCTGGTAACTACCGTTTGAGTATTTAAGTATTTTAATTGTTACTGTTAAAAACATAAAAAGAAACATAACGAAAAAGAGAACAGGTAGCAAATGACACTGAACGGCAAGACAATTCTAGTAACAGGCGCGGCAGGATTCACAGGTAGCCACCTCTCCAGGGAACTGGTAAAGCAGGGCGCAGGCGTGAAAGCATATGTGAAAAGAGGCAGCTCTCTCCACAACATTAGCGATATTTTGAACAAGGTACAGTTGATCAAGGGCGACATTCTCGACATGCCAAGTTTGCTCTCTGCGATGAAGAATGTTGATCTTGTTTTCCACGTCGCTGCAATAGTTCCCGTCCAGGAATCGCGCGACCTTCCATACTTGTCCACGCAGGTCAACACAGTCGGGACTTTCAACGTCGCATGGACGGCTGCTCAGACAGGAGTAAGTAAGATGCTTTACACTAGCACCTGTCACGTATATGTAAGCCAGCCAGATTCGGCACTTCCTACGAACGAAAGTGCGATACCGAATCCTCTGGACATTTACTCTGCTACGAAATATGCAGGTGAAGTGATGTTGAAGCATTTCATCAACGAAGGAGTGATGGACGTAATCATTACAAGGGCTTTTAATAAATACGGGCCGAACCAGGTTGGCAGCTGGCTCTTTCCCCAGATAATCAGGAAAGCGCTGACCATGGACAAATTCACAGCAGGCAACCCCGACAACACTCGCGATTACTCTTATATTGACGACATCATCGAAGGTTACATTGCGGTGATGGACAAGGGAAAGAACGGCGATATCTTCAATCTCGCTTCTGGGAAGGAGCACACTGTCAAGCAGATTGTCGAAAAGATTGTTGAGGCTTCTGGCAGGAAAGTCACTGTTGAATGGGAGAAAGCGTTCAGGAAAGTTGACATACCTCGCTCGTACGGCGACTACAGCAAGGCGAAAAAAGTATTGGGTTGGCAGCCAAAAACATCTCTCGACGAAGGAATATCGAAAACAGTGGAATGGTGGAAGCAGCATCCGGAATTGCTGAAATAAAAACAGCAAAAATCAAAAATGCAGCGAGTATGCAACAAATTTCAATTATAAATTATCCAGACATTAATCAGTGATTGTATGAAGCTTTCGGTAATTGTTCCGGCGCACAGCGAGGAAAAAAATATTCTCAACGCGTTGCGGAAAATAACTTCGTTTCTCAACAAGCGGCGTTACGAGTACGAGCTGATTGTTTCGGAGGATGGAAGTACCGACAAAACTTACGAGATTGCGCAGGATTTCGCGCGGGCCAACAAAAGAGTTAAAGTGATTCATAGCGGAAGGAGATTAGGAAAGGGCGGAGGAATAATTCGCGGATTCAAAATTGCAAAAGGAGACATAATATCTTTTATCGACGCTGACTTATCGTCTGACCCGACTCAGCTGGAGAAAGTTGTTAATGCAGTAAAAGGAGGAGCAGATGTCGCGATCGCTTCACGGCATCTCAGGAGTTCTCGGATAGCCAAAGACCGCCCGCCGCTGAGAAGAATCGCAGCAAAGGGAATGAATCTGATTACGAACGCGATGTTCGACCTTTCCATCACCGACACCCAGTGCGGGCTGAAAGCGCTCAGCAGAAACGCGCTGGCGAAAATTTTACCACAGCTTACGAGAACTGGATTCGAGTTTGACGTCGAACTGCTGCTGCGCGCGAAAAATCTAGGCATGAAAATAAAAGAAGTGCCGATTGTGTGGGAACACAAACAGAGCACTGCAAAAATTTCTGGCCTCCCGCTCAGAACTGCCAGACGAGTCGGGTTCGGCCTGCTAGACTTGTGGATAAAAAATTCCTTCAACCGTAGCGACATGTTTTTCTTCCTGTTTCTCATGCTATTCGCTGCAATCGGAGTTATGTTTCTCAGCGCCAGCATTGATCCAGACGAAGGCACGCATCTTTCAATCTCCGCATTTCTCTACAACTTTTTCAGCGACTTCTCCAAGTTCCCAACCGTTTCATTTTCCAAGCTCTACGATTACGCAATTGCCTACCTTGTCCGCTACCCGAAGCTCTCTCTTTACTATCCTTTGGCGTTTCATTCGTTGGTTGCGTCCTTCGGCTACCTTTTTGGCCTGTCTGCCTTTGAAGCAGCTGCTGTAGGCCTCCTTTTCGGCATCGTCACGATTTTGGCAGTCTACTACTTTGGAAGAAAGTTCGTTGGCAAGGACGCAGGCATCGTCGCGGCAGTCCTTTTCGCCGTCGTCCCGCAAGTATTTTATCTGTCCGTAAGGGCGATGCTGGACCTCTCTTACCTGTTTTTCTTCGTTGTTTCCCTAGCGTTTTACCTGTTCGCATTCAAATCCGGCAAGCGCAGTAGTTTCATCGTCGCATCTATTTTGCTTGCTGTCGGTTTCTACTTCAAGCAGAACGTAATCTTCGTTGGTCCGATCGTTTTTCTTTACTCCCTGCTCTTCCACAGAAAATTGCTGAAGGAGGTTTTTATCTCGCTGATAATTTTCGGAATGTTGATTGCTCCACACTTAATTTTCCTTTACAAGACCGACCTGCTGTTCGTCTTTCTGAAATCGTCGATAACATTGCGAGGACTGGATGAAGCCAGCGCGGCAGCCGCGATAAACACAGTCGACAATCCGCCATTCACGACAATCGACGGCTGGCTATACTATCCGAAACAACTTGCAGAAATTTACCTCTCGCTTCCAGTCTTTTTGGCATCAATCGCGTCTTTGGCATACTATGTTTACAAAAGGGAAAAATATTGGCAGATCTTTGCACTGTGGTTCGCCGTGTTGTATTTGTTTTTTGTCTACGTCCCCAACAAAGAGCCTCGCTACATTCTTCCAGCAATTCCAGCGTTGCTTTTCCCCCTGGCGTTCTACATATCGAAACTTCCTAAAAAGTTTTCTCTCGTCGCAGCCCCGATTTGTTTTGCGTTAATTCTCTACGTATCCTATCAGATTTTACCTCAGACATTTTATTACAACACGCAATACGCTGAAATAGCAGCCGCAGCATTGCAAAAGGAGGGAAACATTTTGCTTGCGGCAGACAGTAGCTGGTTTTATTCTTCCCCCTTCATCTTCGAGGTCATGCGTCAAGACGTCGATCAAACGCACTCAGTTTTCCGTGAATGCGTGATGGATGTGAGAAGCACCGACGAACTTGCAAACAAAAACGGCATTCGTTATGCTATTGTTCCTGAGCCGCTTTCAACAGAGCAGATAAAAAAAGCAGCCGACATTAAGGACAATGCAAATTTCAAACTGGTCAAAACCTTCGAAGTCCGCGACGCAAGCGTGTCAATTTACGAAAATGTTAAATATGTTAAACAGAAAGAGAATTGCAACTACATATGCGTGTCCAACCAGTGGATATGTTCAAACTTCACAGCCCCTGTGGACGCATTAAGATAAAGAAAGAGGTAATAAAAAATGCCGATAAGAACGCAACCGAAAAGGAAAAATTTCGTGTCAGTCATTTTGGGGACGTATAACGAGAAGGAAAACATTACCAGACTCATCCCTCTCATCGAAAGCATTTTCAGGCAGAACGAAATCAGAGGAGAGATAGTTGTTGTTGACGACAACTCACCTGATGGAACTTCTAATCTTGTGCGAAAGTTTGGCAGGAAATATGGCAACGTACGCCTGCTGTGGAGGCCGAAAAAAATGGGCCATGCCTCCTCGCTCATAGACGGTTACAAGTTTGCCCGCGGCGATGTCATCATGACTATGGATGTTGATTTTTCTCATGACGCGACGCAGATTCCGAAATTCCTGAACGAGATCGACAAGGGGTACGATTTGGTTGTCGGATCGAGATTTATGAGAGACGGAGGTTACGAGGTGAAATCATTTCAGACCTTCAAAAAGAAAACCATCAGCAGCCTCGGAAACATGTTGATAAGATTCCTCTCCGGCGTTCCGGTCCATGACTTCACAAACTCGATGCGTGCGGTTCGAAGAAAGGTAATCGACAACATAAACATCGAGTCGAAGACAAATTCCTTCTTTTTCGAATTTATTATTAAGACCTATAGGAAGGGCTTCAGAATAAAGGAGATACCGATTTACTTCAAGGACAGAGTCGCGGGAACCTCGAAGCTGAAACTCGGAAAGCAGGCGTTCAAGGCCCTTGTTGATTTGGTGAAGTTCACCGTGCTTACGCGGTAAAGGAAGTATGTGATAGAATGAAAATATCGTACGTCATACCCACTTACAACGAGAAAGACAGCGTGCCAGTCCAGGTTAGGAGGATTCAGAACGTCTTGCGGAAAAACAAATTGAATGGAGAGATTTTAATTATAGACGACAGTTCTCCGGACGGGACGGCTGAGGTTGTCAGAAAATTGCAGAAAAAATACAAGAACGTGCGTTTGTTTGTGAGGCCGAAGAAGGAAGGAGTCGGAGCGGCGTATCTTTTCGGCTATGTGAGAGCGCGCGGCGACGTTATAATTGGAATTGATGCAGACGGATCGCAGAATCCGGAATATACGATGGATTTCTTGAAAAAAATTGGTGAGGGGTATGATGTTGTTGTCGGCTCGCGTTACATTAAGGGATCGTACTACGAGAGAAAATCCAAGGAAGACAAACGGCACTATTTTGTTAGCAAATACGGCAACCGGTTCGCGTCAATTTGGACAAGCGTCCCAATTCACGACGTCTTTCACAGCTTTCGGGCAATAAAGCGGGAAGTCGTGAGGCACGTAAAGACAGAAGGCAAGGGAAATTCCTTCTTCATGGAATTTGTCTTCAGGGCAAACCAAAAAGGATACAGAGTCGGTGAGATACCAGTAAGTTTCCTCAAGCGAGCACGTGGCCAGGCAAAGACACGTCTCGGAAAGGAGTCAGTCAAAGCAATCAAGGCACTTTTGAAATTACGATGGTCGTAATGTTATGTTTACAATACTGCCGAAAAAAGACAATGACGTTCAGGCATTGCTTTTTGTCGTAGCATTTATTTTGTACCTTTCATTTCTCGCGAGAAGCTTGAACTTTTTTGACGCTGTAACTTATGCAAATGCATTGAAGATTTCCTTTCAAACTGGCGACACATGGCTGCCTTTCACGGCATTCGGCGCGTATGGTCCGGGCTCTTCGCAGGGGTTCGGAAGAAGCGCGGCCTACGTTCTTCTCTCATATCCTTACTCGTACGTCCTCACGAATTTTTTCAAAACAGATTTTGATTTCGCATTGAACAGCTTTTCCGCAATTGTAGTGGCTGCAAGCGCTGTTTTCGTCTACAGAAGCGCGAAGCTTTTTTTCGATAACAAATTCTCTTTCCTTCTGTCGCTGCTCTACGTGATAACGCCTTTCATTTTCTTCCTCGGCATCAATGCCTCGAATTATTCTCCGCTGCTTCTTTTTTCCTCTATCTGGATTTACTATATTCTGCTCTATTTTAAAACCAAAATTGAAAATTACGTAACCTTTTCCTCGATTGTCCTTGTTGCAAATATCTTTGCCCATCCAATTGCGATTCCTTTGCTGCTGCCGCATGCCTATGTTTTTCTCACGCTTCTTAGGGCAAAATCTAAGATGAAAATTCGGCAACTGACACAAAATTCGATTATCTTCTTGCCTGTTGCTGCTTTGCTGTATTACTTCACTTTTGTTAATCCGGCGTATCCGGTTGAACCCAACTTGACAATTTCTGCATTCGTCACAACTCTGTTCGGCTATCAGCTTGTTAATGGGTTATCTCTTGTCTTTTTCGTTGCTGTTGTTTTTAATCTGGCTTTGCTCGTGAAGAAATTCGTGTTTCGCAAAGTCGACAAGTTCGACATATTCTTTTTGCTGACTCTCATTTCTCTCGCTTCCTCACTCTTCTACTTCAACGACATCCCAATCGTCCGCTTTGCTCCGCTGTTTCCGTTGTTTTATCTTCTTATTTTTCGCGAGATGAAGAATTTCAAGAAATTTCACTTCATCATTTACCTGGCAATCATCTTCATGCTCATCAAGTTCTTGCCCATCGCGTATCAGTTCCACAATTTTCCACATCCCCACAAGGCCTACGCGTTGTGGCTGGACGAGCTGAACCCGCGGCCGGATGTCATCGTTGTCGGTCATGAGTGTCCGTTCATCGAGTTCTACACCAGCCTGAATCGTATTTGCAAAAGCAGCCAGGATCTAAACGTCACTCTGCCGACGACAGGGGTTTACGTTACTGAGGAGTATTTCAAGAACGAGAATGAGATGGAGTTCGAATTCATGCAAAAAACTTTTGACCTGCCTTTCAACGCAGCTGTCGCCTCAAGAATTTACGAGAAAGACCTGTTGCAAAATAAAACTTTCACGAAATCAGCCGAATATGACATGCCAGTGAGAAATTTTGAGGACATGTTCCAATGGCTGTTTACAATCTATCCCAATCCGATTTTGAACATTATTGTTAATACAGATTTTATCAAACCGAAGTATGCGGTTTATGAAGTTTTAGGGTGATATATCGATTATGACAGTGCTTGTGACCGGCGGGGCGGGTTTTATCGGCAACCATATGGCTGAAAGGCTTGTCAATGGTGGAAACGAGATTGTTGTGTTCGACAATTTTTCCACCGGCCGTCGCGACTTTTTGTCTGGAATTGATTGTAAAATAATTGAAGGCGACGTGCTGAATGCCGAGCAGATTTCTGCTGCCGTGAAGGGTGTGACAGATGTATTTCATTTCGTCGGCGACATAAATGTCCGTGGAAGCGTCACGAACCCCATTGCAAATTTCAATACCGAAGTCAACGGCACGCTGAACACGCTTGAGGCGTGCAGGCGGAACGACGTGAAGAGCTTCGTTTATTCTTCATCATTTTGGGTCTACGGCAACCCGCAAATAGTGCCGACTCCAGAGACGTCACCGATAAGGCCGATAAACAATTACGGTGCGGCAAAGGCGGCATGCGAAGCTTACACCTCTTCATATTCAGAACTTTATGGAATCAGCTCAACCGTTCTGCGATACACAGCGATAATGGGGCCGAAACTTGTCGCCCGCGTGGTTTACGATCTTTTCATGAAGCTGAAGAAGAATCCGAACGAGCTGGAGATTTTCGGGGACGGCAGCCAGACGCGCGGATTCGTTCACGTTTTCGACTGCGTGGAAGGAATTCTAGTCGCGAAGAAAGCTGCGGCAAAACCGTATGATGTTTTTAATATCGGAAGTGATGACGCGATTACGATTAAAGAGATTGCGGACTTGCTTGTCGAGATGATGCAATTGAAGAACGTCAAGTACAAATTTACAGGCGGCTCAGTTGGATGGAAGGGCGACGTCGCGGTTATGATTGAGTCGAGCGAGAAGCTGACGAAATATGGATGGCATCCGCGTTTTACTTCACGTCAAGCAGTAATAGACTCCATAAATTGGCTAATTGAGAACGTCAAATAATGTAGATTCAGTTAAAAATTTAAGATTTAATGAGTTTTTCCGAATTCAGGATTCTCCCACCATCTGCATTCATCCGCCCATTCTTTCATTCTGTCGTAAGTTGTTTTTATTCCTTCTTCAATAGCGTACTGAGGTTTCCATCCCGTCAATCTTTGCAGCAGAGATATATCGGAATAATATTTTAAGTGACCTCTTGGAGGTTCGTTCCTCACTTTAATCTTTTTTCCTGAAATGTTTTCTATAATTCTTACGACATCAGCGATGCTTGTCCCAACTCCTGTGCCGACGTTAACTGTTCCTGTGTAGTCTGTGTCAAGAAGTTTTACAATTGCATCGGCAGCATCGTAAGTGAAAATAAAGTCTCTCACGACTTCCGTGGTGGCTACGCTTGTCTCGTTCGGCGATAGCGCCTGCTGAATGAGATTTGTAATCAGGTCCGGCCGAATAAGTTTTGTCGGACCGTAGATGTTCGTCAGGCGGATAGTGATTATCGGAACTTTGGTGGAGTAAAATTTTGCAGTTTCCTCTAGCATCACCTTGCTGAAGACGTAATCGTTTACGTATGGATTCACAGGCTGGCTCTCGCTTGCAGGGAGGGTGAATTTTGTCGCGTCGTAAACTAGCACAGTGCTGAAGCAGACCAATTTTTTCAGGTCACGATTTTGAAAATAGTAGAGCGCCTTTTTCAGCGGCATGACATTATAGTCCAATCCCATGGTAGGATGCTTGTTGATTTTATGATGTTCCGAGTTGCCGATTAGGAATATCACTTTGTCGAATTCAAGGTTGTCAAGAGCGCTGAGATCTCCTACGTCTTGTATCGGCACGTGTTTGTTTTTTATATAATCCGGCAGGGGGCTTCTTCCGACGGAAATTACCTCAGGATACCGTTCGAGAATTGATGGGCCGAGGAAACCGCTCCCACCAAATAATATTGTTTTCGGAGTCATACTAATCAATAGTTAATCAATAGGAGCATTCAATTTTAAATATCTTCCCTGAACTTGAGAATTTTTGCCGGGTTGCCGACGACTATAGCATTTGGCGGGACGTCCTTCGTGACCACGGCCCCCGCACCGACCATTGCGTTTTCCCCTATAGTCACCGGGAGAATTGTCGCATTGCTCCCTATAGACGCACCTTTTTTCACGACAGTCCTTTCCGGTTTCCAATTTGGATTTTCAACAACAGGTTTTTTGTCATTGATAAACATCACCCCATGACTTATGAAAACGTTGTCCTCTATCTCAACAGCGGTGCAAATAAAGGCGTGGCTTTGAACTCGGACATTGTTCCCTATCTTTACCCCATTCTGTATTTCAACGAAAGGCCCAATCAAACAATTGTCGCCAATCTCGCAGCCGTACAAGTTAACGAAATTCATTATCTTTGTGTTCTGCCCGATTTTGCAGTTATCAATAACTTTCCATTCCATGTTATCACATTTCACTTTATCCCGTTAAGAAATGAATTTATCTTTTCGCAAATTAACTTTACATTTTCCTCTCCAAGTGACGGATACATTGGGAGCGAAAGAACTTCTTGCGAAAACTTCTCTGTGACCGGGAACATCCCTTCCTTGAATCCGAAAAGTTTTTTGTAAATTGGCTGGAGATGAATCGGTATTGGGTAGTGGATCATTGTCTGTATTCCTTCTTGCTTGAGCGATTCTGCAAGCTTGTCACGCCGATCATGTTTTATTGCAAACAGATGATATACTGCCTTTCCGTTTTCTTTGAGCTGCATTTCTTCAGGTAGATTTTTCCTGTAAACCGATGCCAGACGCCTTCTCTGCTCGTTCCATCTGTCCAAATACTTCAGCTGCACTCTTCCTATTGCGGCGTTGATTGTGTTCAGTCGACTGGTGAAGCCGATGTGAATGTGCTCGTAGTGCGACTTTCCCCTCCCACAATCTCTCAGACTTCTCGCATTCTCTGCCACCTCGTCATTGTTTGTGGTTATCATTCCACCATCGCCGACGACAGTCATATTCTTTGTGGTGTAAAACGAAAAACACCCGGCATCTCCAAACGACCCAATTTTTTTCCCGAGAAATTCTGCGCCATGGGCTTGCGACGCGTCTTCGACAACGAACAAATTTTTCTCTTGCGCAAAATCAACTATTTCTTTTATTTTGCACGGGTTGCCGTAAAGATGAACAGGAAGAAAGCCAGATATCCCATCCTTTCTTATTCTGGTTGTATCGATGTTGCCAGTTTCTGGTTCGATGTCAACAAGCTCGGGAGTGCCTCCTGCATGGAGAATCGAATTGGATGAAGCTATGAACGAATTGGCAGGCGTCAAGACCTTCCCGTCCTTTTCCAGTCCAAGCGCGAGCAACGCTATTTGCAGGGCACTTGTTCCTGAAGATGTCGATACTGCATGTTTTACTCCGATGTATTTGGCAAACTCTTCCTCGAATTTGTGAACGCTTTCACCCATCACGAAGAACTCGTTATCCATCGCCTGGACTGCTGCTGCTTTCATTTCCTCAGTCAGTTCTGGCTTGAATATCGGAATGTTTGTCATCTTGTTCCCTCACTTTAAAATAATTTTTAACTTATTTATCAGTTCGTCGGAGATTCTTTCCTGCGCCTCTGCCGTGTTCGCGCCGATATGTGACGTTATTATGACATTATCACACTCTAATAATTTGCCATCGTAAGGTTGCTGCGCCAGGACATCGAGAGCCGCCGCCTTTATTTTTCCTGACTTTAACGCCGCGTAAAGCGCTTCCTCGTCAATCAACGCCCCGCGCGAAGTGTTGACTAGGTAAACCCCATCCTTCATCTTGCCTATACTTTCAGAATTTATCATGCCAACCGTTTGACTTGTAAGCATAGCATGAATTGAAACTACGTCAGAATTTCTCAGCAGTTCATCCAGCGTGACAAGTCTTGCATTTTCCGAATCTTTGACATAAGGATCATAAGCAATTACTTTTATATTCATCGATTTCGCAATTCTCGCTACTTCGCTGCCAATTCTTCCCAGACCAACGATTCCTAAAGTCTTTCCTCTTAATTCGTTGCCGATAAGCTCATTTCTTTTCCATATTTTCTGCTTTGCGAAGTCATGGGCAGTCAAAACTTTTCTTAGCATCAGGATTATCAGACCGATAGTCAGTTCGGCAACTGATGACGTCGTCGCGCCTGCAGCATCAATTACCTTTATCCCTCCTCTCTCGCATGCAAGCACATCAATATTATCCAGGCCAACTCCTGCCCTTGCCACAACTTTCAGCCTTTTTGCTGCGTCGAGCACACGCTCATCGACTTTTGTGGTACTTCTGACGACCAATACGTCAGCATCCTGTACTGCAAGATGTAGGTTTGTTGGTTTGTAAACCAGATCTCCAAGCTTCTCGAACTTTCTCCTTGCAATTTCATCCAAATCATCTGCAATCACAATTTTCATTTGACTTACCTGCTTATTTTTATGACGCCAATGAATTTAATCTTGACAAATCCTGAGGGCAGTAAGGTATTTTTCTATTTCCTAGCAAAGCTTTTCAGAAATTTAAGGATTTGATAACAACAAATATTCATTATATTGCAATACAGCAACGGTGGGTACAAAGAAATATGACATCGAAAAAACCTATTTTCCATCTTCGAGACGCAAAACTAGTAGCTTTTGATTTGGACCAAACTATAATCAATAACAGTTTCGATTTGGAGACTCCGCGTTCCGATATAAAGCGGTTGTTTGTCGAGAATGGGATACCTAAGAATTGGGTTTTCAGGCCGCTTCTAGCAAAAATAAAAAAAGCGACAGTTCACTTAAGAAAAAAGGGGTTGGCGCAGGTAAAATGCATTGAATTGGAAGAAAAGGCATTTGATATTTTGAATAAATTTGAAACCAATGGGGCCAAAAATTCCCAACTCTTCGAAAATGCTATTCCCACCCTAAAATTTTTGAGATCGAAAAACTTTAAGATTGCTCTTGTCACTAGAGACGGCCGCGGCGCTGTAAGGGAAGTATTCAACAAATACAAATTATCAAGATTTTTTGACTATGTTGTAACTAGAGAAGATGTGAAAAACCCAAAACCGCACCCCGAATCAATTGAGTTCCTGCAGAAACAGACAGGAATACCCTATTTGAAAATGATTTTCGTCGGCGACCACGTCTATGACATGGAGATCAGCAAAGCATCCGGAATTACTGGTGTCGCGGTTTTAACAGGCAAGACAACAAGAATGAAGCTGAGAAGAGCAGGAGCAGATTTTATTATTAACGAAATAGGCGAGCTGAGAAACTTCTGGTGAATTGATATGAAAATGGGAGTTATTGGGGCGGGATATTGGGGAATAAAACATATTGAGGAATTCGCCGCGCTAGGAGCAGATATTGTTGCTGCAGACTTGATCGATGATAACTTGAAGCGGGCTAAGGAAAAGTTCAACGCGAGAACTACGAATGATTATCATGAAATTCTTAACGATCCAGAAATTTCCGGCGTGACTATTTGCACTCCGAACCAGACCCACTACAGCATTTGTAAGGAATTTTTGAACGCAGGGAAAAATGTTTTCGTTGAAAAGCCGCTGGCGATGTCAGCCAAGGAATGCGAGGAACTCATATCGCTGGCGAAGCAGAAAGGGCTCGTGCTCGCAGTCGGCCACATCTTCAGGTTTAACAACGCAGTGAGAAGGATAAAGGAAATGATCGAACGAAACGAGTTCGGGGATGTCTACATAATCAAGATGAAATGGACAAACCTGCAGCCACTTTTTGAAGACCGCGATGTAATTTTCGATCTGGCCCCGCACCCATTTGATATCGTCAACTTTCTTTTTAGCAAGTACCCTGACGAAATTTCCTGCGTTGGAAACGCGTACAGAAGAAAGCAGGAACCTGAGGCAGTGTTTATCAACGGTCGCCTTGGCAGGACTATCATAAATATTGAGCTCAGCTGGCTAACTCCAATGAAGGACAGGTCTATGATTTTAATCGGCTCGAAGAAATCGGCATATGTTGAGTTGACGGATCAGAAAGTCAGGATTTACGAGGGCGAACAGCTGAAGGAACTGGAAATAATTCAGAACAACACCATCCGCGACGAGCTTAATCACTTC
>DATEAB010000045.1:0-65477 GCA_035288545.1 archaeon
GCTTGAGGAGGGTTTTGTGGAATGATGTTCCATAAAGAAAATATAGCCTTTTTCTACCTAATAGAAATGTTTAAAAACTTTTATTGAGCTTAGTATAAATGATTGTTATGAAAAACGTATTGGAAGGAATGAAAATTCCAAACCACATAGGTTTTATTCTTGACGGAAACAGGCGCTGGGGAATAAAGCACAGAGTGCCAGGCTGGATGAGCCACGTAAAGGGAGGACTACCAGTCGCGCAAGACGTTTTAGACTGGTGCTTGGAACTCGGCGTCCCGCAAGTCTCGATGTTTGCCTTGTCGACGGAAAACCTTGACAGGCCGTCGAAGGAAGTTAATGGAATTCTTGATGCAGTCTACCAAGGTTTGGGAATTCTTGAAAAAAAACAATCCTTGCTCGATAAGTACGAAGTTCATGTCAAATTCATCGGCGACTTAAGCAAACTGCCACCGAAGATGAGGAAGATTATGGGCAAAATTATGGAGAAAACCGCGAAATATCAGAAAAAAATTCTAAATGTTCTGATAGCGTACAGCGGACAATTTGAAATGACTGAAACTTTCAAGAAAATCGCAGAAAAAGTTTTGCAGAGCGGTGTTGTTACAATTACTCCAAAGGACATAAATCAAAATCTTCTTGTTCCGACCCCGATTGATCTTGTCATTCGTACTGGTGGAATGAATCGCCTTTCTGGTTTCATGATGTGGCAGGCTGCTTATGCTGAAATTTACGTGACGAAAACTCTTTGGCCCGATTTCACAAAGAAAGAGCTCATAAAAGCTATCAGATGGTACGACCACGTTCAAAGAAACTTTGGTCAGTGATTTTAATGTACGATATTGTAATTGTCGGTTCCGGGCCTTCTGGCTGCAGGACCGCGCAGATTGTTGCAAGTGCTGGATATAAAGTTCTGGTTGTCGAGGAGCATGCTGAAGCGGGAGTGCCGACTCAGTGCACCGGCTTTGTCAGCGAGAAAATCGGAAAAATTCCTGAAGATATAGTTGTCAACAAGATTCAGACCGCGAAATTCTGCGCTGATGCGAATGGCGGAAGTTTCTCGATCAGAGCAAAGGAGCCGATGAGGCTTATGGACAGGCATGCGTTCGACAAGTTCGTTTACGGTGAAGCAGCTGCTGCTGGAGTTGAGTTCAAATTTAACACTCGTTTTGTTGGTTATGAAAAAACTGATGGAGGAGTGAAGGTGAAAACTACAAACGGCGAGTTTGAAACTAAAGTTCTGGTTGGTGCAGACGGACCGAACTCTAGTGTTGCGAAAGCTGCAAATTTGAAGCAGCCAGAAAATCAATTATTTCTTATTCAGGTCCGCGCTAAAGCTAAATACGATGCAGAAGTCGCAGAACTTTGGTTTGGAAGCGACGTCGCACCAGGAAATTTTGCATGGGTCGTGCCTGAGAGCGAAACTGTTGCACGTGTGGGACTGATGACGAACGATCATCCACGCGCTTTTTTTGAGAAGTTTTTCGAAAAGCGAATCGGCTATCCGCTTGCTGAAGTAAATGGCAACATTACCGACCGCTTGGGCGACACTATCCGTTACGGCCTCATAGAGAAATCTGTTGCAGACCATGTTTTGCTTGTCGGAGATGCGGCAGCTCAGGTCAAACCCTTCAGTGCAGGTGGCCTTGTATACGGTCAGATCGGCGCTAGTTACGCCGGAGATGCGATTGTCAGAGCTCTGCAGGAAAACAATTTTTCTGAGAAGTTTCTGATGGAAAATTACGAGAAGAAATGGAAGACGGAGCTTGGCAAAGGAATTAAGAAGGGTTTGATGTTCAAGAAAATTTTCGAGAAGATTCAAGACAGACCAGTTCTTTTCAGCTTGATGCGCAAGACCGGAATCGCTAACTTTGCGGCTTTCTTCGACGCTGACTTCATCGGTAAAGATTGAGAGTTGCAAGCTTGAACGCTTTCAGCGACAACAGCGCGCATTTCAGCCTGACAGCAGTAACTTCAATTCCCAAAATCTTCAACACGTCATCTTTCTGCAAAGTCTTCAGCTCTTCAATTGTCTTTCCCTTGATAAAATCAGCAAGCAGATCAGCTGACGCCTGAGAAATGCTGCACCCCTCGCCGGAGTATTTCACATCAAAAACTCTTCCCTCTTCTATTTTCAGTTGCATCTTTATCCTGTCTCCGCAAATCGGATTCATGTCCTCGGCTTCCGCGTTTGCTCCTTTCAATTCTCCAAAATTTCTAGGATTTTTATAACGATCGATTATTTGTTCTGTATAAAGCATTCGAAGTTCTTCCTCAGCCAAGCCGGAACACCTCTGCAACTTTCTTCAGTCCATTTACAAATGCATCGATCTCTTCCTTTGTGTTGTAAATGTAGAAACTGGCGCGCGTAACATCGCTAACACCCAATCTTTTCAACAGAGGCTCGGCACACATGCGACCAGAACGAACGGCAATTCCCTCTCTGTTCAGAATATCAGCGACATCATGTGGATGAACGCCATCAAAAACAAACGAAATGACGCCACCGCGAATTTCCAAATCATGAGGACCGAAAATTTTTATTCTTTTCACATTTTCCATTTCGTCCAGTGCGTATTTGGTCAATTCTTTTTCATGTTTTTGCACATTTTCCATTCCAATTTTATTCAAGTAATCAATTGCTGCACCAAGTCCAACAGCAGACGCAACGTCAGGAGTTCCTGCCTCCCATTTCCATGGCGCTTCGTTCCACTTTGCTTCATGCATCGACACCTGTTTGTTCATCTCCCCACCATACATGAACGGCTCGAGCATTTCTTGCACTTCTTTTTTCACATAGAGGCAACCAATTCCCATCGGAGCTAGCATCTTGTGGCCACTGAATGCAAGAAAGTCGCAATTTATTTTTTGCACGTTGACAGGAATGTGAGGAATTGATTGAGCTGCATCGACAAGAAAAAGAGAATTATTTTCATGAGCAATCTTCGCAATGTTTTCTACATCGTTAATCGTTCCAACAACGTTTGACTGATGTAAAACTGTAATAAGTCCTGTTCTTTCATTTACCAGTTTGTCGTATTGCTCCATCTTCAGCGTCCCGTCATCCTTTATGTCGATAAAATTAAGCTTTCCTCCTGCATTTCGTTCCCAGAATTGCCATGGCAGTATGTTGCTGTGGTGCTCCATAATCGTCGTTATTATTTCCCTGTTTTTTCCTAACTTGTTCATCGCATACGCATGCATGACAAGATTGATTGCTTCCGTGGTGTTGCGCGTGAAAATTATTTCCTCAGTATGTTTCGCATTGATGAATTTAGCGACTTTGCTCCTTGCTTCTTCATGCATCTCCGTCGCTTCGACAGACAAGTCGTAAATCGCTCGCTGCACGTTTGAGTTTGTGCTCCTGTAATACTCCTCAATTGCTTGTATGACCTGCATGGGTTTTTGGCTGGTTGACGTCGAGTCGAGGAAAATCAAATTCTTCCCGTGCATCTTTCTTTTCAAAATAGGGAAGTCTTCCCTCAAGCTTTCGAAGTTAACGCTCATTCCGACAACCTTTGACCAATCACTTGCTGATATCTATTTCTCACTTCATCGTTTAGTATCTTTTGCAACACTGGCTCGAAAAATCCGCTTACAATTAATTTTTCTGCTTCCTTCTCACTCAATCCTCTGCTTGTAAGGTAAAACATTTGCTCTTTGTCAAGTTGACCGATTGTCGCGCCATGCGTCGCCCGAACATCATTGGCTTCGATTTGAAGACTTGGAATCGAATTTGCTGTCGCATTTTTATTTAAAATAAGAGTATGATCTGCAAGATATGAATCGGTTTTCTGCGCAGGTTTTTCTATTCGTATTAGACCGCGAAAGACGGACGATGACGAATCTTTCATGACTCCTTTTGCCAAAATGTTATTTGTTGTATGCGGAACGATGTGTTGAGCGATTGTTGTGATGTCAATATGCTGTTTGCCACTGCCGAAGAAGACTGCAATATTTTCTGACTGGGCTCCCTCTCCTTCTAACTTTGTTTCAATCTTCCATCTGCTGAACTGACCGCCGAAGCATCCAAAATTCCAATCACAAACTGCATACCGTCTAAGTGCTGCTGATTTGTAAGACAGATGATAGACGTCTTGAGGAAAATCCTGGAAAGATTGAAAGTTAATTTGAGAATTCTCTGCCGCGAAAATTTCTGTTGCGTCTACAACAAATCCGTTTCCTTGCTCGTAATTTTCAAAATAATTTAACTTCGCCCCTTCCTCGAGAACAATAATGTTGTGAATTGCTGAGTTGGTTGCCGAAATGTTTAATTTTAGAGTTGCTGATGAATTTTTCGGCAAGAACAAGAGTAAACCATCGCCAATGTTTGCGTAATGTGCCGAGATTAACTTGTCTTTATTTAGCGAAATAATCTTTCCAAGGTAATTTTTTGCAATTTCAAAATTTTTGTTTATGTTAGTTGCGATGACAGCTTTAGAATTTGTCTCCAACTTGAAACTAATTTCTGATTTTCCTTCTAGATTTATCTGTTCCAGCTGTTTCAGAAACTTGTAATCTATGTAACGCCACTCTTCGTCTTTCGCGGTCGGAAATTTTTGTATCTGAAATTCTTTTCTTGCATTTTCTCGAAATTCTTCTAGCCAAACATCTGATGACACAACCATCTCATCTCACCAATTTTTTTTCAAAATTAGCCAACTGATCCTTCCATTTCTATCTCAATAAGGCGGTTCATTTCGACAGCGTAATCCAGTGGCAAATGCTTTGTGAATTCCTCGATGAAGCCGCGGACAATCATAGACATAGCCTCGTTTTCCTTCAATCCTCTGCTCATCAGATAGAAAAGTTGCTCCTCGCTGATTTTTCCGACTGTTGCCTCGTGCTGTATTGTGACATCCTTTTCATCAATTTCCATGTATGGAATTGTATCGCTTGCTGACTGCTCATCGAGAATAAGCGCGTCGCAGCGAACATTGCTCTTCACTCCAGTCGCTCCTCGCCTGACCTTGACAAGCCCGCGGTATGTTGTGCGGCCTCCGTCTTTGCTGATTGATTTTGAAGTGATGATTGATTTTGTGTTAGGTGCGAGATGGACTGCCTTAGCTCCCGAGTCGATATGCTGCCCGCGACTGGCAAACGCGACTGACAAAATCTCGCCTTTCGCTCCCTCGCCAAGCAAGAACACCGACGGATATTTCATCGTGACCTTGCTGCCGATGTTGCAGTCAATCCAAAAGACTGTCGAGTTGTCGTAGGCGAACGCCCGCTTTGTGACGAGATTGAATACATCACTGGACCAGTTTTGAATTGTCGTGTACTGGATGCGCGAGCCTGGCATCGCAATAATTTCAACCACGGCCGCATGCAACGAATCGGTCGAATATACAGGAGCGGTGCAGCTTTCCAAATAATGGACTGACGAATTTTTCTCGGCGATGATGAGCGTGCGTTCGAACTGGCCCATGCGCGCGGCGTTTATTCTGAAATAAGCCTGAAGCGGCAGCTCAATCTTCACGCCTTCGGGAACGTAGAGAAAACTTCCGCCCGACCAGACTGCCGAGTTGAGAGCCGCGAACTTGTTGTCTGTGAAAGGAACGACAGTACTGAAAAACTTCCGCACGACGTCTTCATGCTCGCGAAGGCCAGAATCCATGTCAGTGAAAATAACTCCCTGCTTCGTCAGCTTGTCCTGAATACTGTGATAAACCGTTTCGCTCTCGTACATCGCGCCGCTGCCTGCCAAAAATTTGCGTTCGGCCTCCGGAATTCCGAGTCTGTCAAAAGTTTTTCGTATCGTCTCTGGAACTTCTTCCCATGTCTTCGCCTTCTTTTCTGTCGGCTTTATGTAGTAAGTGAAATCGTCAAAATTTATTTTTGAAATGTCAGCCCCCCACACCGGCATCGGTCTTGACTTGAAGTGCTCGAATGCTTTCAGCCGAAACTCAGTCATCCACTTCGGCTCGCCTTTGATTTTAGAAATTTCCTCGACAATTTCCGCGCTAAGACCTTTAGGTGTTCTGTAAACGTACTGCTCTGGATCTTTGAAACCATACTTGCTATAATCTTTTTCTAAAAGTAATTTCTGTTTTTGCGCCGCATCTGACAAAACTTTTTCTTTACTTCCCATTTAATTCACCAAATTCGCCATATCCCTTTGCTTCAATCTCATCAGCCAGCGATGCATCGCCAGTCTTAACAATTTGTCCATCGACTAAAATGTGAACATAGTGCGGGCGAATGTGCTGCAGAATCCTGTTGTAATGCGTGATTAGAAGAATTCCGCTATTGCCTTCCTCGAAAATTTTGTTCATACCATTCGCGATAATTTTCAGCGAGTCGATGTCCGCTCCCGAATCAGCTTCGTCAATGACAGCGACCTTCGGTTTCAGCACTGCCATTTGTAAAATTTCTGCCTTCTTCTTCTCCCCTCCAGAAAATCCCTCGTTAAGGTAGCGCCGCGCGAATGTGTCGTCCATCTGCAGCATCTTCATCTTCTCGCTTAGCAGTTTGGAAAATTCCAAAATGTTGATGAACTCTTCCTTCTTCGTGTCTGGTTTGCCGCCGAACTTCAGCGACGTGTAGGCCGTTCGCAGGAAGTTAAACACGCTGACGCCTGGCACAGCGTACGGATATTGGAACGCGAGAAAAAGACCGAGCTTCGCCCTCTCGTGCGGCTTCATTTGTAAAATGTTTTTTCCCTCGAATAGTATCTCTCCGCTCTCGATTTTGTAATTCGGATGACCCATAAGCGTCATTGCCAGCGACGACTTGCCGCTTCCATTCGGCCCCATTAGCGCGTGGATTTCACCCCTGCTTATCGTCAAATTAATTCCTTTCAGAATTTCCTTTCCTTCAATGCTGACATGAAGATTTTTTATCTCAAGAGTCACAAATTTCACCTATATACTATAACAGCGTTATGATTTATATATTTTAAAGACGAAAAATAATAAAAGATAATCATGAAAAAATTCGAACTTCCCCCCTTGCCTTATGCTTACGATGCGCTTGAACCGCACATCTCGAAGGAAATTATGACTCTTCATCACGACAAACATCACCAGGCTTACGTTAACGGGGCAAATGCCGCGCTGGAAAAGCTGGAAAAGTCGAGAAAAGGTGAAATGGAAATTGATTACAAAGCAACTGCTCGCGATCTTAGTTTTAACTTGGCAGGCCATAACTTGCACGCAATGTTCTGGCCAAATATGGGACCAAACAAGGGAGGAACTCCAGGAGGAAAAATTGCTGATCAGATAAACAAGGACTTTAGCAGCTTCACTGCATTTGCAAAGGAATTCAGTTCTGTCGCGAAAACTGTGGAAGGAAATGGATGGGCTGTTCTAGCTTTTGATGTCAGCACCCAGCAGCTTTTCGTCGTGCAGCTTGAGAAGCACAACGTCGCAGCAATTCCCGGACTGCGACCGGTTCTTGTGCTTGATGTATGGGAACATGCATACTATCTCGATTACAAAAACGATCGTGCGAAGTATGTTGACACATGGTGGAACGTCGTTAACTGGGACGATGTCGAGAAAAGATTTGCTGAAGTCGTTTAAAGTATTTTTGCCTTTACTTTCATTCTATTCATATGGAACTACTTGCCGGGAAAAATATTGCAATATTTTTCTTCGCCGCTGTAATTCTTGCAGTCAATATCTTCGTTTTCTATTCGCCGATTCTGAGATATGGCTATGCGACTGGCTGGCTAGATGCCAACGACCACACATACGCGATCAAACTGTTGTTCATTGATCCGGCTCTGTCTCTGAAATCTATTTTCTCTCTGACAACCTTGTGTGATCCTTTTCCTAAAGACGAATGCAAGCTCCTAGCCAGTAGCACAAATCCGCCGACATTTTACCTCATCGGGGGATTGGTAAGCGCGTTGCCGATAAAGGATGTAAATGTTGGTTATGCTACAACGACTATACTTCTCTCCTTGGCATCCATTGCACTTTTTTTTATACTTTATTCTCTAACCAAAAACTTGCTATTGAGCTTCCTGCCCTCTGCAGCGTTTGGAATCAACATAATTCTGCTTTGGGGTCTGCAACAAGGGCTCTACACTGCTTTAATCGGCACGCTGTTCTTTCCTCTTGCAGTTTACTTTTTCTACAAATCTCTGAAGGAGCAGACAAGGAAAAATTTCGCATACCTTCTTGTGGCAATCACATTTCTGAATCTTTCAACCCTTTATTATTTAATTCCGTTTGCAATTTCTGCAGCGGTCTTGATTCTTTTCTTGACTTTACGAGATAGAACTTTCGTGAAAAATTATTTTGCTAGTTTTTTTGGAATATTCAAGGAGAAAAAATATTGGCTACTGTTGATTTTGAATTTATTTTATTTCATTCGAGCTTTTTTCGCTTTCCGTGAAGCTATTTTTAGAGGTTTTGAAGGAACTTCTATGGAAGTTCTACAGGTTGCTGCCCAGGTTAATTACGTTGGCTCGCTTGAAACATTATTCGTGATGCTTCCTAACTTATTCTATCCATTTATGGTAATTGCAATCGTGCTTTCGGGTTACACGCTGCTAAAAATTTTGCGAAAGAAGGATCAACTTGAGTTGAATGAGTTTTCATTTTTGGTTTTGTATACTATTGGCCCTTTACTGGTTATTTATTTTCCAATTTTGATGGCAAAATATTTTCCTTCTATAAATTTCTTGACTGTTTATGTAGCTGATCATATTCTAAAGTCAATCAATCTTCTCACTCATCTCTTCCTCATCTCTTTTGCCTTTTTATTTTATTTCTTATTCAAAAAATTCGGCTCATCTCTAGGCAAGCAAATCATTCTCTACATCATGATCATCGGATTGATTTATCTGGCTTACAAATCGATTGCAAATCCTATCAACATAATTTCTGGCGAGAACTATGAATTTGGTTATTACAGAACTCCTTCAGGTAAAATCGTTCAGGTTGGTGAATATGGCAGACTATTTGCGACTTTCATTGACAGACAGCCTTCACTAAACGATAACAAGTATGTTGCAATGGAATTCATACGGACAGAATCACCACAAAATGCGAAAATTCTCATTATGCATCCGCAATATAGTTTTGAAAGTTTCTTTTTGCGCGACTATGAACTTATTACAAAAGCAAATACTACTGTTGAAGAATTGGATGAAATGGGGATCAACTCAAATTACGATTATGTTCTTATGTCTACGGAATTTGTCGATCTTCGAAATTATTTCATTACCAAAAATTATAATTCTGTTTATAGCAATCCGGAAATAAGCATACTGGCAAGGACTTAACATTAAACTTTTACAAAAACATCTTTTCCTTCAATCTTCACTTCAAAGGTCTCTTGGCCTAGCCCCCAGGGAGTTTCTTTGAAGCCGTTGCCGTTCCTCACGTCGTACTTGGCTCCATGGCAGGGACAAGTGATGACGAATCCTTCCAAATCTCCGTCCGATATCGAGCATTGTTCATGAGAACAAACATCTTCAAGCGCGTAAATTTTCCCGCTGACGTTGGTAAGCATGATTTCAATTCCATTCACATCAACCTTCATCTTCCTACCTTCAGAAATCTTGTCTGTCGTCGCGACTTTCACAAAATCTGCCATAAATTATTTCACCAATTTCTCTATTTTGTCCGCTAAATTGAAATCTTTTTCCGTCAGCCTGCCCTCGTCGTGCGTTGTCAAGTTCAGCTGCACCGTATCGTACTTGATCAGGATATCTGGATGATGATTGCTGTTTTCCGCTACAGCAGCGACTCGTGTGACGAACCACATCGCTTCAATGAAGGTTCTGAATTTGAAAACTTTCCAAATCTCTTTTCCCTTCAGCTTCCATCCTTGCAATTTTTTCAATTCTTCATTAATTTGTTTTTTTCCGTATCTCATGAGAGCCACAGGTGGGAATTGAACCCACGACCTTCCGCTTACATTCCGCTCGATTTCTCGATGGGCGGGTGCTCTTTGTTGCGTTTTTTCAACGAACCAACTGAGCTACTGTGGCATGCTGGTAATTCTATCAACAACTCTACTTTATAAATTTTGCCTTTTATTGTATTGAGGTTAAGTGATTAGTATGCGGGCTGAAGGCGGGAAAGGTGAGAAAAGCAAGGGGAAATTCTGCCCCAGATGCGGACGTCATGCGGAAAAGTTTTACAACAATTTGTGCAAGAACTGCTTTCCCGAAACTATAAGTTTGGCTGAAAAATTGCCAAGCAGGTTTGCTTTGCGCCAATGCAAAAACTGCGGAAGGATTTACGTCAACGATGACTTTGGGGAAACGATTGAAGGGGCGCTTGACATATTGTTGAGGGAGCTTTTGGCAGACAAAAAAATGCAGCCGTTGCATGCGGCTAGTTATCGAATTGAAGGTCGGCTTGTGCATGTTACGCTTGTGATGAAGGTTGACGACGTGGAGAAGATTGAGAAGAAGGATGTTGAGCTTGTCGTCAAAACCATCTTGTGCGAGCGTTGCGCACGCGAGGGAAGCGGCTACTTCCAGTCGATAATGCAGCTGCGCGCGCCGACTAAGGAACTGACGGAAGCTCTGTTTGATGATGTACAGCAGCAAATTGAACTGATGAGTCACTACGACCAGCATGCATTTATTTCTAAAATCGAAAGAAAGAAGGAAGGACTCGACCTGTACATAGGCAGCAAGAAAGTGACGATGCAAATATCTAAAAACATTAAAAATAAATTTAACGCTAATGTCGTCGTGTCGAGAAAACTGGCTGGAAAGAAGCAGGGGCAAAAAGTTTATAGAGACACGGTGTTAGTAAGAATAGGAGAAAAGAAAAAGGGGCGCAGGTAAAAAATGAAAAAGAAAATGGAAATGAGTCAGGAAGAGTTTGAAGTCTCTCGCATACGCATACCGCGGCAGGGAGAGGTGCTTGGAATCATCGAGATGATGGTTGGCGGAGACAAGATGCGGGCGAGATGCGACGATGGAAATGAGCGACTCGTAAGAATTCCAGGTAGATTGAGAAAACGTGTGTGGATGAGAGAGGGTGATTTGATTTTGATTGCGCCATGGAAAGTTCAGACCAACGAGCGTGGTGATGTGGCGTTTCGTTACACTTCTACTCAGGCGAATTGGCTGAAAAGAAAAGGTTTTATAAAATCAAATATTTTCTAGAAGCAAGGTCAATATTAATTGCGAAAGGTGTTGTGCTGGATGATAGACTTCGTGAAAATTCCTGAAGAGAGAATCAAGATGCTGAAGGCCGACCCACGCATCCAGAAGAAGTTTGAGGAGCTATGCCAGTGCAAGCTGCAGTTGAATGAGCAGGAACAAGAAGTGCAGATTGAATGCGACGACGGACTGATGATGCTGAAAGCAAAGGATGTTTTGAAAGCTTTCGGCCGGGGCTTCTCCAGTGACGATGCGCTCTACCTGCTTGACGACGATTACTATCTTGAGATCATTAACATAACAGAATTTGTTGGAAAGGACAAGGATCGCGTCAAGACGATGAAAGGAAGACTTATAGGCGCGGAGGGGCATAGTAAGAAGACAATAGAAAAAGACACGAATTGCAAAACGGCAATATATGGAAAAAGCATAAGTATTATAGGAAAGTGGGACGACGTGCTGGCAGCAAAGAAAGTTGTTTTGCGACTTCTTTATGGAAGCAAGCATTCGACTGTTTATCGCATGCTGGAAGAGAGAAAGAAATTCAAGGGATGAATGGGGAGAAGATTGAGACAGATGGCAGAACAAAGAGTTTTGACCGCAGAAGAAATGGCAAAGACGATGCGCGAAGTCTCTGTCGCCGAGTTCTTCGAAAAAAACAGGCACCTGCTTGGGTATGAAAACACGACGAAGGCATTGATAACAATTATCAAGGAACTTGTGGACAATTCGCTCGATGCGTGCGACGAGGCTGGCATACTTCCAGACATAAAAGTGCAGATAAAGGAAGTCGGCCCTGATCGTTTTCGAATTTCAAACGAGGACAACGGGCCTGGAGTTGTTGCAGAAAAAGTTCCTTTCGCGTTCGGCTCGCTTCTGTACGGAAGCAAGTTCCACCGCCTTCGACAGTCGAGAGGAACTCAAGGTATCGGAGTCAGCGGCGCAATACTTTACTCGCAGCTGACGGCTGGAAAGCATGCGAAAGTTTCTGCTTCGACCGGAAAAGCACTCCATGATTTCGAGATCGGGATTGATGTTGCGAAGAACCAGCCGCACGTTTTCTCGCACAAGGAACAGAAAAATCCTGACAACTGGCACGGGATAAGAATCGAGATGGAGGCAGAGGGGCGTTACATAGAAGGAAAGCAATCGGTCGCGGAATATCTTAAGCAGACTGCCATCGCTAACCCGCATGCGAAAATTGTTTACGACGGACCGAACGGAAAAATTAATTTTGACCGCGTGCTGAAAGAAGTTCCGAAGCAGCCGAAGGAAATTCGCCCTCATCCGTATGGAATCGAGCTCGGAATTTTGCGGAGAATGCTTGCAGGCACGAAGGCGCGAAACGTTGTCGGCTTTCTCACCTCGGAATTTTCCCGAGTAGGAAAAGGTTCGGCCGAGCAGATTTGCAAGCTTGCGAAGATTGAGTTCAGCCGCAAGGCACAAAGCCTGACGCACGAGGAGTCAGAGCGACTGCACAAGGCGATGCAGATGGTCAAGCTCATCGCGCCGCCGACCGACGTGCTGAGTCCGATGGGGGAGCATGTCATAACCGAAGGGTTGAAGAAAGAATTGAAGGCCGATTTTTACGTTGCAATCTCCCGCTCGCCGACAGTCTATCGCGGATATCCGTTCCAGGTCGAGGTCGGAATCGCTTACGGCGGGGAACTACAGCAAGAAGGTACTGCTCAATTGTTCCGGTTTGGGAACAAAGTTCCGCTGCTTTACCATCAGAGCGACTGCGCGACTGCATCAGCGGCAACAGAAGTCAACTGGCGCTCTTACGGACTTTCGCAATCCGGAGGAGGCCTGCCTCAGGGGCCGGTCGCAATTTTAATCCACTTCGCCTCCGTGTGGGTGCCGTTCACATCAGAAGGAAAGCAGGCGATTGCGGAATATCCGGAAATCGTAAAAGAAATAAAGCTGGCACTGCAGGATGCCGGACGAAAGCTCTCGCACTTCGTCAATCAGAGAAGGCGGGCGCAGGCACAGGCAATGCGCAGGCAGATTTTCGAAAGATACATGCCGGTCGTTGCTGAGTCTCTTTCAAAACTCACGAAGAGAGACGAAAAAACTATTTTAAAGAAGTTTGAGGATGTAATAAAGAAGAGAGCAGCAATTATGGCGGAAGCAGAAAAATCTGAGGAAGAAAATAAAGAAGGAAAGGAAGACGTCGGGGAAGTCATCGGAGAAAGTATGGTTGAGGTGGAAGAGGGTAACGAGGAAAAAAACGAGAAAGACAAGGAAAAGAAAAAAGGTGAAGAGGAATGAAAGAATCTATAAAAAAACTTGAACAGCTTGGAGAAAAAGTGCTGAAAGATGTTGAGAAAGGGGAAAATCCGAATCTTGACATCCCGCTGAGAACTCTTTCAAATGTCAAGTACGACAAGAAGACTGGAATGCTGACGATTGGCGACAAGTCTGCAAAAAGATATTTCTTCAACGTCGCTCACGCCAAAAAATTCATGCAGACAATGATGGTTGCTGCTTTTACAAAGGAATTGCTTGAAGAAGGCATACATACGAGCCTCAGGGATGCGTTCTACGCACTGAAGCGAACTTTTCCTAACTCTAATGAAAACACTTTTGATGAGCAAAGCGAAAGCGATCCGATAATCGTTGATATCGAGGTCGCCCTTGACATTTTACGTGAGCAATTGCATTTGTCAGCTGACGTGCGCGGCCGCGTGGTCGGAGATGTCGTTATCGAGGACAGAGGAGACTCGGTCGACTGGTCGAAGCTCGGCTCTGGCGGCTGGAGCATGCCGTCGAATGTGGAGGAAATAAAATTCAAGAAAGTGAAGGCAGATTTCATACTTGTAATAGAGAAGAACGCAGCGTTCGAACGATTGCATGAAGATAAATTCTGGCAAAAACACAAATGCATCTTGCTGACAACGCAAGGTCAAGCAGCTCGCGGTGTGAGAAGAGTAATTCAACGTCTTTCTTCAGAATTCAAACTCCCGGTTTACGTTTTGACTGATATCGACTCATACGGGCTTTACATCTACTCGGTTATCAAGCGCGGGTCAATTTCACTGAGTCATGTTTCTGATCGCCTAGGCACGCCGAACGCGAAATTCCTTGGGCTGACGATGGACGATATAGAGAAGTACGGGCTGCAGAAGTTCACCATCAAGGCGGAAGACACTGACATAAAGCGCGCGCAGGAGCTGATGAACTACGAATGGTTCAAGAGTCCTGACTGGCAAAGACAGCTTAAGATGCTGATGCAGAAGAAGATAAAGGCGGAACTTGAGGCGCTGTCCGGCCGCGGGCTGAAATTCATGACAGAAACTTACTTGCCTGAGAAGCTGAAGAAGAAAGAATTTCTTGACTGATTTGGACTGAGAAAAAACTTCAAATAAATATGCTTCTTTCTCTAAATGAGATATTATGTCCAGGAAATTTAAGAAACACATTGCACTAATTCCCGCGTTCAATGAGGAGCGAAACATCGAAGAAGTAATCCTGCATATGCGCAAGCATCCACATATCGACGTGATTGTTATTGACGACGGAAGCACTGACACAACACCTGAGATTGTGAAGAGGATGGGAGTAATTCTTGTCAGGCATGAGGTCAACAAGGGAAAGGGCGAGGCTCTCAACACAGCCTTCCGCTACATTTTGAAAAATCACCGTCGCGCAAAATACGTCGTGCTTATTGACGCCGACCTCCAGTACCATCCCAACGATGCTTGGAAACTTTTGGAACCGCTGGAAAACGGAGAGGCAGATTTTGTCATGGGTTATCGCAACTTCAAAAGAATGCCCTTCCGCCACGTTTTGGGAAATTTCGTATGGCGGACTTTTTTCAACACAATGTTCGGAACTGATTTCCCTGATACAAACTGCGGATACATGGCAATGACGACTGATGCGATAAAAAAGATCGGAAGAGTTCATGGCGGTTATATAATTGAAAACTCCATGCTTGCACAGTCAGTGAGAAAGCATCTACGCGTCAAGCATGTCGGGGTGAAGGTAAGCTACAAGCACATCAGCGAAGTCCCTCGCGGCATTCGTGTTGTCGCCGGCGTGCTGATTTACATATTTACAGAAGGATTTAAATATCGATTAGGAATTAAATAAATTGCTAGTCGGGACAGTAGCTCAACCCGGGAGAGCAACTGATGATGAATCAGCTCTATATCGCCTGAAGAGCGATGTGTTCGGAGTTCAAATCTCCGCTGTCCCATACTTTTAACGGGCAAAATAAAATAAGTAAATAGAAAAATGGAACGAGTTGAAAAGAAATGCAGGAAAAAATTTTGGAAGGAGAATTAATTGAAAATCGCGTGATACTTTGGGATAGCGAAGCTGTCAGCATTTACGACGAGAACGGTTATGGGAAGCCGCTGCCTGAAGAAAAACCAAATCGCGTCGAACTTGAGCTGATTGAAGCAGTTTACCTTGTAGAGAAAGAGAAGTTGAAAGTTTTTGTGAAGGAAGAGGGTAAGAAAAAAAAGAAAGAAGTTGAGTTTAAAGAGTTGTTGGAGATAGGAAGCAAACAGGTGAACGAATTTCATCCGCAATTCATAGTTTTTCGCGATTTGCGCGAGCGCGGCTACTTGGTCAAATCAGGGTTCAAGTTCGGCACCCACTTCCGATTGTACGAACGCGGTGTGAAGCTGAAAAGAGGGCCGAAGGAGGCAGGCGAGCACACAAAGGCCGTCGTGCATGCGGTTCCTGAAGAGGCTGCGTTCAGTCTTCCTGAGATGTCCCGTGCAGTGCGGCTTGCCCACAACATTCGAGCGACTTTCTGGTGGGCTGTTGTTGATCGTGAAGGCAGTGTAACGTATTACGAAATAAAGAGGCTTACTCCTTGAGTGATTAGTGTTTATTATGGGACGAATAAAAACTACTTTTATAAAAAACCTTGCGCGCGAATTGATCGAGAAAGAGACCGAGAAATTTTCTGCTGACTACAAGAAGAACAAGGAAATTGTCAAGCAGCTCGTCGACATAAAATCCAAACGAATGAGGAACATTGTCGCTGGATACATAACTGCGCTGAAAGGAAAGGAGAAAAGAACTGCTGTTGGCGGCTGGGACTACAGGGAAAGAGGTAGCACGGGAAGGGAGGATAGAGAAGGAAGAGGAAGCGGGAGAATGGGCGGAAGAGGAGTCGGAGGAGGCCGAGGCGGAAGGAGCGACAGGGGCGAGAGAAGAGGAGGAAGAGGCAGAAGATAAAAGATAATTATAATTCTTTAAAAGAGCAATTAATTTCTAGGTGTATTTTTTGAAAGGGCGTCTTCGTCTTGGTTTGAAAGGTCAGGCACAAAAAATCGATGAGTTCGCGTTTGTCCTCATGGCAGGAGTCGTCCTTATTCTCGTGCTGACGATTGCATGGGGTTCTCTGGCCCGCGGGCCGGTTGGGGTTTCTCCTACAGAAAAAGTTCTGACAATTGCACGCGGCGACTCGAAAGATTTTACCCTGGCAATCAACGGGACGGCAATCAACGTCACGCTGCAGACAAGAGGGGAGATAGCGAATTGGATCAGCTTTGAGCAGAACAATTTCGATGTGGACGGCACGACAGAAGTGCAGGCGACCGTATTCGTGCCAAGCGACGCAGAGGAGAGGATATACGAGGGAAAGATAGACGTAATAACTGGGACAAACAAGAAGACTGTTGATGTGAGGGTGCAGATTTCCGCCACCACGGTTGCAGACGTCGTGAAGAACATTCGGTTCGGAGACTTTTCTGTCAGTTATTCCGTAGGTTCTGAGACCGCTGGGGAAAGAAGTAATTTCGAGGTTTCTCATGGATACTTCTCAGACTATCCAGCCACAGTCGTCGCGGTTTTGACTCAGGACAGGCTCGACATCACTACTGCCGGGGAAATCATGATTGAGGTCGACCAGACGAACGACGCAGGCAATCTCATCGTCGAGTTTAACGGGCAGCAGGTCTACAACCAGCGCGCATCTCCAGGCGAGATCAGAATTCCAGTCGACAAGTCGATGATAAAACGCTCGAACAACATCGTGCTGCGCGCGGACGTGCCAGGTTTCAGATTCTGGATGAACACAGTCTACAAAATAAAGAGCGCCTCGTTCAGCGTCGATTTCTTCGGAGTCGTGTCTAAGGACATTGAATTCAAACTCACTCAAAGCGAGCTTGATGGCTTCAAGTTCGGAAAGCTCTCATTTGCAATACGCAGATACAACCCCGCTGCAGTCAACCAGCTTGTGATAAAAATTAACGACGAGATACTCTACGACGACATACCGACAATCGCCTCATTCTCGAAAACTTTCGGCATAGAAATTCCTCTTAACGTCGGCACAAACGAAATTTCCTTCTCAGTTCCGAAAGAGGCGTTTTATGAATTGAACAATGTGGTTCTTTCAATCGTCCGTGAAGCCTGAAAAATTTGGAAAATTTAGTATTTTAAACACCAATTACAAGCCGCAGGAAATCTCGAGTCGACGTCGCGCTTCCTAAAATTCCGATTACCAGCTTCAGATAATTGTTGAAATTTCTATCGTCGGAATATTTATCAATCAGAACTAGCGCCGCGATGACCGCGACAGCCTTAACAATTATGAATGACGCGGGACCGAACTGGCCGATGAAAAGCTTCGGAAGGAAATGCTGCTCAAGATAGCCGAAAAAATTCAACGACACGAAAGTGTTGGTAGCGTCAAACATCTGGACTGAGGCGACGACTTTGTTCGATTCTTTCCATCTGATGAAATGAAACAAAATCGGCCAGGGCGCGAAAAATGCGAGGATTAGAAAAAGAGCATTTGCGTTGAATGAAAAATTGTTTGCGTGCGCGGCCAGCAGTGCGAAGGGAATTGCTGCAAAAACAATTCCTGTCGTCGTCATTGTTTTGTAATACGGAATCTTTCTTTTCCTTTCGATGAAAAGCGCGGCGATGAGCGTGATGAAGGTGGCTGAGAAAATTACGAAATAGATGAGAGGAGTGATGAATAGAAAGCTGAAGAAGATGTTTGCATCGACGAGGACACGCGAAGCGCTGCCGAAAATAATGAACGGAGCGATCGACATGCCGAGGCGTCTGTCGATTTTGACGTGAAGTTTGTTGAGAGCATTGTAGATAAGATAAGCTGCTATGACAAGAATCGTTGCATAAATTGTGGTGTTGATTAGATTGTAGCCTTGGTTGAGCATGATGGGATTGACGAAATATGTTTGGAAAAAATCCTCAAGTACAGACGGCATAAATGACCTAAAAGAAATAATACCTTTCGAGTTTAAATTTAACTTATGGAAGCTTTCGCCAAGAAATTTCACAAGAAAATCATTCCGATATTCTTTCTTTTCCTAGCAGTTTTCGTCTCTGGCTGCATCACCCTTGGCGGTGGGCCTGGCATACAATACAAAAACGATGTGATTACTGTAGAGGATTATGTAATAACTGAAACGAATCCGATTCCTGGCAGCACCACCACGATAAAATTTTTGCTGAGGAACAACGGCGACCGTGAAGTCCCGCGCGCGGTTGTTGATTTCTACGACACGAAGGGGCTGAAGACTAGCGTGAATTGCAAGAACGAAAACCAACTGAATGACCACTCGTGCCAGTACACCAAAATTGCTAGCTTTGACGACAGGACGTTTGAGATAACTTTCACTATTCCGAACAAGGAAGAGATAGATGTCAGAGGGGCTACGACCTTCAACATCAATTACAAGATCGAGTACGACTACCAGGGATCGAGAAGGATAACGATTCCTGTCATCGACGACACAAGACTGAAAGAGCCGAGGACAAAATATCAGACCGGCCAGCCGTCCGTCGGTCCGATTGTTGCTGAATTCGACCCGCCTGTCGGCAGGACAACGAAGAAAGACAGCCAAGTAATTAAGGAATATTGGGGCGTGAGGAATTCACCGTTTGAAATAAAAGTAAGTTTCAAAAACGTCGGCACAACCACTGTCGGGCAGATAAAGCCTGTCAACATTTCGGCAGGAAAGGCCACGCTTAAACTGACAGGACTTCACACGGACTCACAGAGGCGCTGCGACTTTTCAGGCACCAGCGGCACGATTTCCTCGAAGTTCGACATAACAGTCCCAGACAATCTTGTCTGCAATTTCATAGCAGATTTCAACAACGTCTGCCCGCCTACGTGCGAGAAGACCGTTGCAGTTGATGCATTGTTTTCGTACACATACAGCATACAGAGGTCAGAGACGTTGCAGATTACCGTGGAAAGAGTGAAAACGCAATAAAAAAGAACGGCTCAATGGATAAGCAACTATGCTTAAATTATAAGCCAAAAGCGACCAAAATATAATTAATAGCAAACGACAGCGAGATGAAATGATAAGAGGAAATGGCAAGAGGAAATGAAGTTATGCACAAGAAAGATTTGAAAAAACTTGCACTTCTTTTTCCAATCGTGTTTTTGGCAGGATGCATACAGCTCGGAGGCGGCGGGGCAGGCACCGGACCTGGCCTTTCTATTAATAGCTTTTCTCCGTCAGACACGCAGGTCGAACCAGGCACTACTGTTGTGCTGACTCTTATTCTCGAGAACCGCGGCAACTCTATTGCAAGAAACATACGCATCGAACTCGGCGGGTTGACCGACGACTGGCAGATTGATGGCAGAAGCAGGAGCATTCCTGACTTGGACAAGGCGGATCCCTCACGCGGAGTGAACACGGCACCGCGCGATACTCTTGACTGGACGCTCGTTCCTCCAGGACTTTCGAACAAGCTCGATTACCAGGCAGTCGCGCAGGTGACTTACGATTACAGCACAACTCTCGACACGCTCATTCGTGCAACGTCTCAGGATTACTGGAGGACTAACAAGCCGAAGACCGGCGTTATCGGTCCGAGCAATGTCGCGACCGGCCCGATTTCCGTAACAGTCAAAGCTCCGAATTCAGTTTTCGCCGGCTCAAGCGTTCCTGTTTATTTTGAGTTCCACAACACCGCCTCAGGTCGTGTTGTCGGCCCTGCGATTGACACGGTAAACGTGCAGATATCAGGCAGCGGAATCTCGTGCCAGAAATCTCAGGTCAAGCTGATACAAGGAAAGGACGGCTTCCTGAGGTGCGACGCGTCGACAGGCGGCGTGTCTACGTTCAAGGACTTCCGCGTGTCTATGACAGCCAGCTACGCATACCAGCTAACTTCCATCACAACGATAAGTGTTCTTCCGCGAGCTGGATAAATTTTAAGTGGGTCCGCAGAGAATTGAACTCTGTTCTTCACCGTGCTCCCAATGTTTCTTCCAATGTTGTGAGGGTGACGTCCTACCGGTAGACTACGGACCCTTTGCTTTCGTTTTGTCGAATTCGCTCAAGCTGCTCTGAATTTTCATTCCTGATGATTTAATTGTTGAGCTTCCGTTGAAAATAGGCTTGCCATAAACTCCATCGTATCCGGCGACAAACTTTACGTTTCCTTCGCGGATTTTCAAAATCGAGTCGGCAATTTTCTCCTGCGTCACTTTCAGCAATTCCTCCCGCGTCACGTTCAGCAGCACGTTGAACTCATTTCCAAACCTGTTGATCAGCTTGTCCTGCTCTTCCAAAACTTTCTTCGAATACAGCTGCTCGACGCCGAGAGTGAAGGAAATAATTTCATAAAGAGGAAGCAGGTTCTTGAAAGGTATCGCATCCTTCGGAACAAACCCTTCCGGTCTGTCCGCAAGCTGCTCCACTCGGTTGAGCACTCCAACAGTCAGCCTTCTCTTGCATCGCGGACAAATTCCATTCAATGTTTTCGTCTGATCTGGCGCGCAGCTAAACCCGCACACGCGGTGGCCGTCGAAATGATATTTTCCGTAGTTCGGATCTGTTTCGACTGTAAACAAAAATCTTTTTTTATCTTTCTGTTTTACAGCATCAACAAAATTTTTGTAAGTAATTTCATCTTCTTTCATTTCAAAGACATTTGCCTCTCTTCCCAAACGCCAAGGATTTGCTGAGTGCGCGTCTGAATTTGAAACAAGCGTGATTTTGTCAAGCGCGGACAGACGCCAGTTCATCGCAGGATCGCTGGACATGCCTGTTTCAACAGAAAAAATATGTTTCGTCTGATCTTTATAACATTCCTCGAGAGAGTCGAAACCAGACTTGCTGCCAAAAACTCCAAACCAGGGTGTCCATACGTGGGCTGGTGTTATCATGATGTTGCTGTCAATGCTCATCAAAATTTCCACGAACTCAGGCGAAGTAATTTTTATCATCGGTCTTCCGTCAATTTTCAAATCAACATGCTTTCCAAGCTGGTCGTTAATCTGATCTAAAATTTCGAAAGAAGGAACGTGAAACATATGATGAACTCGATGAAGTTTTCCATTCTGCTCATAATCAGTGCTCACCTCGCCTGTGATCATCCAGAAAATTTCTCCATATTTGTAAATTCCCGTGTCGCCAATAGGTTGCAAGTTTTCTTTTAGCTCTTTCAACCATAGAGGATGAGTGCAATCGCCTGTGCCGAGAAGATTGATTCCTTTTATCTTTGCTCCTGCCTCGAGAGTTCTGACACTGAGATATTTGCTGGTTGCGCGCGAATACTTCGAATGAATTTGAAGATCAGCAATAATCTGCATGACAAATCAATAAAGAAAATAGATGCTTAAAGTAAAGAAGTTAAAGCAAAAAGGTTAGCAGCGACACGCCGAGAAGGAAGATCCAGAGCCATGGCTTCCATTGAAAGACTTTGTTGCCGTCCAGCGGATTGATGGGCAGAAGGTTGAATAACGCAAGATAACTGTTTATTCGCGCTACAAAATCCAAGCCCGGGATTCCGGCCAGGCCGAAGACAAACGCAAAAAAGATGTTGACGATAGGTCCGACTGCTGATATTATACCTACTTCACTCGGCGTGAGATGCATTTCTCGATAACCCCAACGGCCGTAGCGATAGGGCTGAATGACGACAGCGCCTGGTGCGATGAAACGGAATGGAAGCAGAAGCGTGACGAAACCTACTAGAAGTCCTTCAGGCCACAGCTTGAAGAAGGCGACGGCGTTGAATTTCATCGCCGCAAACTTGTGCGCCAGCTCGTGCAGCAAGAATGCCACAATTACCGTGATAAAGACAAGAAAAATGTTTCCGAAATCTGGATATGCGAGGATGATTGTCAGGGAAAAAACTGCAATGATAATGTCTCTTATCTCCGTATATGAAAAAATACCAATGCGCTTTCCAGTTTCAATTTTCGTTTTCATTTTTGTCTAATAAATAAAATGGCAAAGCAAGCTAAAATAATATTAACCATATTAGCCATGGAACTTGCTAACCTGTCAACCTGCGACTAGCCGCCGACCAGAATATACGGCAGCGCGTCCCTGACGTTCGAAACTTCCTTCACACTTATCCCGACGGTCGAGCTTATGTCCTTCTTTGTCCCGACGTATTCGTTAGTGCAGTAAAGAAACGGTCCGATGGTTTCGCAATGCCTCACAGGCTTGTACGTCGCAGCCATGCCCTGACCGGCAGGAACTAGTAAAAGAGTTCCGCCGACATCTTTTGCCGCCTGCGCCTTTTCTTCAATTCCCCCTACTTCCCCGACCGTTCCGTCCGGCTCGATTGTTCCAGTCAGAATGACACTGTGGTTGACGTCCTTCCCTTGCAGAACAGCTATTGTCGCGACCGTGAGGGCGGCCCCAGCAGACGGTCCTTCCAATGCCGTGACGTTGCCTGCGTCGATTCTGTAAATCAAGTCAACCCCAGAAAGGTCAAGCCCCGTGACATTTTGCGCCACGCGCTGAGCGACTCGAATGGAGTTTTGAGTATCAACAAAAAATACAATGTCGTTCACATCGACAAGAACCCTTCCCTTCCCGTAAACTGCCTGCACGTAAAGGTTTGTCGCAACACCATTTCCATCCTGATCAATCGCGGGAAGAATCATCGTTATTTCTTTTCCCGAAAGTACTGGGATGTTTCCATTACTGCCAGCTGTTGTTGTGGTTGTTGATGTGGATGTAGTTTGAACTTGCGATTGCGGGAACGAATTTAATGCAGGAAAAATTTCACTTCTGAAATATGCAAATAATGCAAAGCTGATGACCATTCCGAATACGAATGCAAAAATTACTGATGATCCTTTCATCTTTCTTTCTCTAATTCCTTTTCTCATTGCAACCAACTTCTTTTTCTTCCGGCTTTCTATATTAATAGCTTTTCCCGAATTGTAAAGCTTTCGTAGGAATTTTCCTTCATTGATATAAAAGTTTTGTGGAACAGCATTTCACAAATGCTGCACGGACAAAAATCCGCAAAAAGATAAATGTGCAGAAGGCGCGCCGCAAGTGGATACAGACCTCCAGAGCAGTTAACCCGCATATCCTTCTCCATCATGTATCCTTCAAGCATCAAAACAACTAACTTATCCTTGCTCGGTTCCCCGCCTAGGGAGGTTCGATAATTGCCTGACCCTGTAGGGCATGACTTCTCAGTCGGAAACACGGACTGCGCTACAGGTTTTGCATCGCCTCTTGGCTTCAGTCGAGCATGTAGGCCATTTCTCGATTAAGGTGAGGCCTAGCCACCCCGCTTAGCCCTCTGCATTAACAATTAGCTCAAGATGGCAATTTAAAGCTTTCGAATTTCAGTAATTTGAAGAAAAAAGAAAAAGAAAAGAAAGAAATTTTAAACGCATGCTCCATTAACGCAGACTTGCTGTTACTTTAACCTGCCGTGCTATTTGGGACGTTCACTTCGCTAGTATCTGTAGGACTAACGCATCCAGGATCGTCTGGATAATCGATTAGGAAATCGCCATCATCGTCCAATCCATTGTCGCAGGCAACGGTTCCAAGCTCGTTGTTGTCATGTTTGCTACTACATCCAGGATCTGATGGATAGTCTGTAAATGTGTCTCCATCGTTGTCAATTTTATCTCTACACTGTAGAGGAGGAGCCATCACAGACGGAAATAGTGCATAGCTGACTACAAGAATTGTCGCAGTTAGGAGCAAAATACCAGCAATTGCAATTCCTTTTTTCATACTATCTTTAACAAAATTTGTTTGCAAATTATTTATAGTGGCTATTTATCTCAATTTTCGAACTGACGATTCTATCCTGTCCATCGCTTCCTCAATCTTGTCGTAGGCCGTCGCGTAGCTCATCCTAACAAAGCCCTCCCCATGTTTTCCGAACTCGGTTCCCGCAATAACGGCAACTTTTGCCTTGCTGAGCAGGAAATCCACGAATTTTTCCGACTTCATCTTCGTCTCGGTTATGTTCGGGAAGATGTAAAACGCGCCTTGCGGGATGTTCTTGAGATAAATGTTGGGAATTTGATTGATTCGCTTTGTTATTAGGCGTCTTCTTCTGTCGTACTCCTTTCTCATCTTCGCCACATACTTTCTGGAGTTCTGCAACGCGTCAACTGCGGCCAGCTGGGCGAACGTCGGAGCGGCAAGCGTCGTCGTGAGCTTGAATTCCTTCATCTCTTTTATTATTTTTTCGTTCGCAGCAGCGTATCCGACGCGGAAGCCGCACATCGCGTACGTCTTTGAGAAGCTTTGCGTCGTTATGACGTGATCAAACATCCCGTTGAGTCCCGCCATGCTGACGTGCCTTGCCTTTCCGTAAATCAGTTTCTCGTAAGCCTCATCGACCAGCGCAATTAGATTTTTCTCAATGACAATATCGGC
This sequence comes from archaeon, assembly GCA_035288545.1. Taxonomy (GTDB): domain Archaea; phylum Aenigmatarchaeota; class Aenigmatarchaeia; order CG10238-14; family SCSR01; genus DATEAB01. The sequence goes on from DATEAB010000045.1 coordinate 24,688, forward strand.
AATTTCTTCGAGAATTTTCTTGCTCATCACAGTGCCGGTGGGGTTTGCAGGGGTGTTCAGAATCAACATCCTCGTCTTTCTCGTAATCAATTTTTTCAGATTTTCCGGATGAACTTCAAAATTGTCGCTTTCATGCAGGTTGACGGAAACGGCCTTCGCGTCTACCGCCTCGACAATCGGGCGAAAAGCAAGATAGCCCGGATCCGGTATGATCGCCTCGTCTCCGGCATCAAGCGCGACAAGCGACGAAAGCAAAATCGCCTCTTTCGATCCGCAGCAGACGATTATTTCTTCAGGGTCAGCGTCAATTTTGTTTTCTTTTTTCAATTTTTCCGCAAGCGCCTCTCTCAACTCGTGCCGACCCTGCATCGGCGAGTAGTGCGTGTACCCTTCCTCCAAAAATTTTTCAGTTGCCTTTATAACGTTAGGCGGAGCAGGAAAGTCAGGCTCGCCAGCACCGAGCGAAATTATGTCTTTTCTCGATTCTAAAATTTTCAGGCTCTGCTCAATCCGAGTGGTGCCGACAACGCCAACGCGCTTTGCAAGCCTGAAGGCCCTACGCATAATAATTATTCTGGCGTGCAATATCTTAATTATAGTGAGCTCATGGGTACTAAAAACTTGCAAAATTTTTTCGATCCTCTTTCTGTCGCAATTGTCGGCGCGAGCCACGATCAGAAGAAGCTAGGCTACATCGTGCTGGAGAATTTCGTCCGCGAGAACTTTCACGGCATGCTGTTTCCTGTTAATCCCGACACGACTCCGATTCTCGGAAAGGAAGTCTATCCGAGCGTGAAAAAAATTCCGGAGAAGGTTGATCTTGCCGTTGTTATTGTGCCTGCGTTTGCCGTGTCAAAAGTTTTGAAAGAATGCGTGGAAAAGAAAATTTCAAATGTGATTGTTATCTCAAGCGGTTTTTCAGAAATTGGCGGAAGAGGAATAGTTTTGGAACAGCGTTTGAAGAAAATTATTGAAGTTGCGAAAGGGAGGACGAGCGTCGTTGGGCCGAATTGCATCGGCGTGTTCAATCCAAAAACAAAAATTGATACAATGTTTCTGAGCAGAGAGCGTTTGAGGAGGCCTCGCGAAGGGAATATTGCTTTCATCTCTCAATCAGGCGCCGTCGGTTCGACCGTCCTTGATTGGCTCGCGCAGGAAGGCATTGGCATAAGCAAATTCGTTTCTTACGGAAACGGGATTGACGTGAACGAGACGGATTTCCTGGAATTTTTTGCAGACGACAAGGACACGCATGTCGTGGCGATGTATTTGGAAGGAATGAAAGGGGAAGGGGAGGAATTTTTGCAGGCGATGAGGAAAACGACAAGCAAGAAGCCAGTTGTCGTGTTGAAGGCAGGAAAGACAGAAAAAGGGACGAAAGCAGCCGCCAGCCACACGGGAAGTCTTGCAGGAAGCGCGAGAATTTATTCTGGAGCGTTCAAGCAGACGAACACAATAGAGGCAGGAAACTGGGAAGAACTTTTCGATTTTGTTAAAACATTCAGCATGCAGCCACCGCCGAAAGGAAACAAGCTGGCAATAATTACTGACGGCGGAGGTTTCGGAGTTCTTGCGACGGACGAAGCAGAAAGGCAGAAATTGGAATTGCCTGAACCATCGTTGATTTTGAAAAAGAAACTGCAGAGCAAAATGCCGGCACATGTCAAAACCCACAATCCGATGGATGTGACTGGAGACGCGAACATGGAAAGATATTGGTACGCGATGGAAGCCATGCTCGGCAGCAAAGAATACGACGGTGCGGTTGTCATTTCGCTCATGCAAGTTCCGACGCTCGAACCGAAGATTGTCGATGCGGTTGTCGAGATGAAAAAATTCGAGAAACCAATTCTGGTATGCGCTGTCGGGAGCGATTTCACTCAGAGAGTCGAGAGAAATTTCGAAAACAACAGAATTCCTGTTTTTCCAACGCCGGAAAGGGCCGTTCGTGCCTTCGCAGCGATGTGGAATTACAAAAAATATCTGCAAAAATAAAAAACTTGTGAAAATTTTCCTGAAAATCTGAAAAAAATTTAAAATTCTGGAAAATTTCTGCGGAAAAATATTTTTTAAAAAATTTTGTCACCAAATAGTAATTCTTTGTCTCCACCAATGTTTATATACTTGGATTGTTCTTTAGTAAGACATAGGTGAAGATCAAATGTTTTATCAAATAATTGATCTGACTAATAAATCCTTTGTTTCTCTTCTTCAATGGGATGAGGGAGAGGATGAAAGTGGCGAAGAGGAAGGATGGGGGGAGGACGAGGAAGAGCTAGGGTTCGAAGACCACGAATGGTGAAACAAAAATACAGTAAGTATCGCAAAAACCGTCAAAAATTTCATCAACATCAATTACATCATCAAAACACACTGAAAACATGCTGAAGACCCCCCTTCACTTTTTTGTTTTTTGTTTCCAGAATTTTCTTTTTCTCGCGAACCGCTGTCAGTTCAATGTCAGTTCAATGTCAGTTCAATGTCAGTTCAGTGAAGTTGTCACTTTGCAAGAACGAAGCTTAAATAGTACATAGAAGTCTTTATATCCCGACCAAAGTCAAAATTTCATTAGGTGAACAATGAATGGTACTGTTTGAAGGTACTCTAGGACTCGGTGTTGGGTTCCTTCTAGCAGTTGCCTTTGCTGAGTATGCAAAGTTGAGACACAAGTCGGAGAAAGGTTACTCCTGGTTGGGAGTTTCCGCCGCCTTCTTCCTGTTCTCAGCAGCATTTGCAGCCCCAGCAGTAGGTTTGTACCTAGGATCGATCACCATCTTACAACAGATATTCGAACTGCTCGGATGGTTGTTCGCTCTCATAGCTGTAATCTTCGTAGCGTACGAATCGCTTATGGAGAGATAAGGCAGTAGGAGATAACGGTACAGCAGGGCAGCGCTAGACAGACATTACGTTAACACGTAAAAACCAATACGTTAAAACAAATCAACAAACGCTACATTAAATGATTAACTGAACAATGGCTTAGGATTTTGTAGCTTTTTTTATTCTTACTTTTACTTTTCCCCTTTTTTCCTTCCTTACTTTCTTCATCCTCATTTTGTCACGCTTTTAAGTTTGAAGCTTCATCTATCAATTAATTAACCTAACAACTAACATTTGAACAGCGTTTGACTTGTCGGTGTGTCGAAGCCTGACGACGTGGAGTCCAGAGTGAAGTGCTAGAATTGCAGGGCTTTGAAGGTAGAAAACCGACCCGAGCCAGAAACCTGAAAGTGATAGACCATCTTGGCACACTCTATGCTACATTCGACGGCAGCCACATGTGGAAGATGGACAAAGTTGCCTACGGAATCTGGCAGATGTGCGACGGTTCTCGAGATTTTGATCAAATCACAGTCGCACTTGCGGCACGCATTGGTCACACTAACGAGGATGTCCGGCCTGTTGTAGAAGAGATTCTTACGGACTTGACAAAAATGAAGTTCATAGAATGGATAGGATGAATTTTCCAACTTTCTAATTTCTAACACAATAACTTTATTTACTGCCAAATAGAAAACTCTTTATAGTGCGTTGTAGGTGTGGGGGTTTTGATTAATTCCATAAAAATTTTGTTCTTTATTATTTTTCTGACTGTTATCTTTATAAATTACTTTGCTTTTCCTGTTTTGGCAACAATCAGTTTGAATGTTTCAGCTTCTCTCACTACGCAGCTAAATAAAAATATAACAATCAAAGGCTCGATAGTAAATACAACTACTTCTGACACGATAGCTGGAATAAATGTTACTGCAGTTGTGAATGGGAGTGGCGCTTCTCAAACAACAGGAGCAGACGGAACTTTTCGTTTTAACATAACCGCTCCTAACACTCCCGGAGAAAAGTTTGTTACTATCACAACAAATTCAAGTTCTCTTCGAACTGAAACAATTCCTATTTTTGCGACCAACTTGACATCAGGAAGCATTTCTTATGTAGGAAACTTCCCGCCATTTACCAACGGCTCAAACATGACAATTAATATCACTTTGTTTAATGGTACAATACCTTTCGCAAATTATTTTCCCAACGTGAGTATTTACAAATCAAATGGAGGAAGAATCTCTTGGGGAATTTACAATTATTCGGCCAGTACTGGCACTGGTGGATTCATCACTTTCAACGTAACAATCCCTGCTAGTGCGGAAATCGGGCAGTATGCGATTGTTGTCGAGCGTGGTGCACTGTTCACAATTTTCGAGATAAGATCGAACTACATGATGGCAGTCAGCACAATGTCGACTGCTGATGAGAGAACGTCGAATTTTGCTCCTAGCGGCACTGTGAATGTTCTTGCAAAAGTCAGGACAACAACTGGAAATCCTACCAGTGCGACAGGCATCTCTGCGCTGATAACTCTTCCAAACGGAACTGTGCGAAATATCTCGCTCTCCGTGCATCCGACCCTTACTGGCCAGTACAACAAAACCTTCACAGAGACGTCTGCTTCCGGGCAATATCAAGTCGCAATTTATGCAGTTGTCGCTGGCGCTCAGCTCCAAGCCAACACAGTTTTCAGCACAAAAGTTTTTGAGGTGGATTTGGAAATGCAGAAGAAGTTCTTCATGGAATGGGGAGGTCAGGCTGCGTTCAAAGCAGGCGGCGTGGTCGCGCTTGACATCGTTCCAATTAATATGACAGACGACACCACGATAAACGTAGGCGGGGCGGTATGGCCTGCATGCAACACAACTTATCTCAAGATGGTTGATGTCACTTATCCCAACGGAACCTCCATCAACAGCTCCCAACCGATTGTAGGGGTGTCTTTCTCAACAAGCCAGAGCCTGACCGACAGCGTTTGCAAAATCAATTTTACAGCCCCCGCTGTTACTGGCGCTTACGGATTGAAAGTCAATGTGACGGTCGCAGGGGTGACTGAACAGGCAGAAGGATTTTTCGCAGTTCAGAAAATTTTCCTTAAAGTTTCCCCTGTTTCAGGACTGGGCGGACAAGAGGATTTCATGTCAGTAGTTTCGCCTGGAGAAAATGTGACCCTTGATATGACGGCGTATAACCTGACAACTGAAGCTCAAATCGACGGCACAAGCATTTCAAACATAGTTGCAAAAAGAATCGTTCCTCTTGAATTTGCAACAGGCAGCTCCGAACTGACAACGCTCAATCAGTCAGCCACAACAGGGAGCAACCCGCAAATACTTGTCCAGATTCCTTCCTCGGTCATGGGGCCTGCGATTGTCGAGATAGAGGCAAGCGTTGGAACTGAGAAAGTCATCGGTACTGCTTTCTTCATTTCCAATTATCTTTCAGGATTTCTGTTTCCCGCTTCCGGAATGGGCGGTGAAGGCGGCGGGGATTTTGGCGGCGCGCCTTTCGCCTCCTGCTCAGGCACTCTTAGCTTCAGGGGAAATGTCAACGAAGTGAAGACAGGGACGGCTGCACAAGGAGTGAGCGTTGTAAGCATCATACAGGCGCGCGAGGAACTTACAGGCCGCGATGTCAGCGGCATGCTTTCCATTGCCGGCACTACGGCAAGCGACTCGAACGGGCAGATAACCATCAACGTCACATTCAGTCCGAGCAGCGGATACGGCTTCTCAGGTTTCTATTTCATGATTTTCAACGCAAGCTACAAAGGCAATTCCGCAGGCCTGCCGGCTGGTTTCATGTGCAAGCAACTGGACTTCTGGCCGACCATTCAGGCGATAGGAACGACACAGGAGAGCTGGCGCGTGTCGCCGACATCAGGAGTCAACGTTACAATTTCAAATGTTGCCAGACTGAACGACAGTGCGATAATAACTAACAGGAGCTATCTCACCCTTCCAACAGTTTTCAACTTCAATCCCTCAAAAGGTGGGATGAAAGTTCTTATTCCGCAAAACATTTCTGCTCTCAACGCGACTTTCGTGCAGAGAGGAAACAACTATACAGCAGTCGACTCAAACTACGTCAGTCTTGCGATTTACCCACAGAACTTCACTTCGGGCGGCCAGGCTCTCACAGAGTGGCCCAACGGTTTCCTTGATCTCCAGCCGCGCATTACGTCTGTTGATATTGACGGGGCGTCCGATACAGGTTTCGGCGGGTTCCAGGTCGTCGGCTTCGACGCATGGATTGAGGGATGGGACTGGGGAGCGAAAGGAGCAGGTCAGACTCTCTCTTATGTAGTCGACGTCAGGGCGAATGTCAGCAAGAACGTGACGAATGCAGCTGGCGAGAATGGTATTGTGCCTGACACTGTTTTCGTACGAACTTCTGCCAGCAACAACATGACAGGATTCACTGTCAGGATCGGAAGGCCGTGGGAAGGCGAAATGACGACACTCACAGCAGTCAACGCGACTCTGCTTTCCGACGGATGGAACCATAGCAGCAACACGAGCTTCGAGAGGTGGAACGTGACATTTGTCATTCCGCAGACCACGAAGAAAGGAGAGGCTCAGCTTGTCATTACGGTCAACAATTCTAACGGCCAGGAAACAGACATCGACCTTTGGTTCACGATAACAAAATACACAGTTATACTTCCCTCGGAGGAAGGTCTTGGATCTCAGCCGTCCTCTCCATTCGACGCGTACTACATTCCCATGGTCGACAATGGCCAGTGCAGTGGGGGATGCGGCGGCAATACCAGTGCATACGGCTGGAACATGACATACATCAATTATACGTACGGCATAACCTCTCGCTCGACTGGATGGAACCCATCATGGGCGGGCAAAGTCTGCGTGAAGAACCAGTTCAACGTGACTAGATATGTGCAAGCCAACCAGCTCGCCATCACGATCAATAGCAGCGTGCGCGTGGCAGTGGTCGACAACCGAACCGCTGGAGTGTACGACACTGTCATACTCAACAACACCGAGGGCAACATAACAATTTTGAACACAACAGACATCAATTCAAGGAAGTACGGCTCGAGCGCGCTCTACTTGTGGTCGATAGAGGACTGCGGATATGTGAAGTTTGTCAACGCCTCGTCAGGCGCGCTGCCTAGCTCAGGCAACTGGGGCGGCTCTCATCAAGCCAACACCAACTTCACCATTCCTTACGTAATCACTCTTGCCAACACGCCTCAAGCGTCAGTCAACGTCAGCATAAGGTCAATTGGCAAGCAGGACGACCGCGGTTTCGGATTTGAGGGCAAGATGACAGTAGGGGACACGCCAAGAGGGAACTACACCTCTGTGCCGGTCAACGCGACGACTGATACGAACGGCATCGCGTTTGTCGGAGTGAATGTCTCGGCAAGCGGGCGCCTTGTTGCTTTCTGGAAGATCGACACCACAGCAGGCGACACAGACATAGCCACGATGAGCAGCGCTACATTTTTCGAGTCGAAGGCTTTCAGCACGAACGGCTACAGCGTTTTCGACCTTCCGATGAGATATGTCAATCTCACTTATGTCGCAAATTCCGGAGGCGGATACCTGGGGGCGTTCGCGGCAGCAAGCGAGCCGTGGGTGTACGCTGCGAACGTTACAGAAACGAATGCGAATGATTTTGTCCGCGACGGCACTGCTGCGACTTATTACATTGTCTATGCTCCTAACAGGAACGCCACGAAGACATCAACATCAACAGACCTTTCCGGCTCGGCTGCTGACTACCTCAACGCCACAACCAGCATCGGTGGAACGAGTCTGGCAGTGGCATGGATGCATCCCAACTCTTCTGCGACCGGCTCTCTACAGTTCGTATTTTTCCAGACAAGTCCGCAGGGAAACAGGCCGACGACCGTCACCACAGGGACTGAAAACATAACTGTTGCGGTGTGTGGGGAAGGATATGAAAAGCCGAACGCGCGGCCGAAGGAAGGGGCTGCAGTCAGGCTGACTGTGACAGACTGGTCTGCATTCCCGCCTTCAACTAAGAACTTGCAGATGTATGAGATGCAGAACCACACGGCCATCGCTCTGGGCAGCTCGGCAGTGACAGGACCGAAGGGATGCGCTCTCCTCAACGTCGGCCCAGGCCAGCTCAGCACGTGGCCGTCAGCAAGCGCAGGCAAGCCTCCAGTGTTCATCGAAGGAACAGTCACCTCGGGCAGCTTGGTTGAGAGCGTGTACGTCACAGATGTTTTCAGGATTTAAAGAAAATTAAAATAAAAATTAAATAAAATTGAAAGAAAATTAAAATTGAAACAATATAAAAAAATTAAAAATAAAAAAGTGAAAAAATGGCAGGAATTGCAAACGCAAACACGGCAAAAAAGAAAAGTAACTTGAAAAATAATTTCATTTGCACTCTGGCATTTGTTTCAATGGCATTTATTTCGTTTTCAATCTTGTTTTCAATCTTATTACCGCAACAAGTTTTTGCATCAGTGACAGAAGTCACGACATCAGCTTCTGCCAGCAGAGCGACGACTGGAACGAGCGTGACGATAACAGCTTCGGTAACGGCAAGTTCGACCGAAACAACTTCAGTTAATTTTGTCTCAACCCCTTCCGGGATAACAGTCAGCGATCCTGCGGGCGGTTCCTATTCCTCAGTCGCTGTGTCCACCTCTCCCACGACTAAGACATTCACAATTTCAGCTGGCAGCGCCAACACTTACACTTATTACGTGCAGGCAGGAAGCGTTCAGTCAACTTCTGCAACAATTGTTTTCGTTGATCCTTCTGCCATTGTAGTCACAGGTGATCCGAGTTCGACCACTCAAACTAGCGGCAGCGAGTTTGACATTGAAGTTAACATGGAAAATAGTCAGTCTTCCTCGGTTACAACTTCTTATTCTCTCAATCTTCCTTCAGGTTATTCCGTTACTGCAGGCGATGCATCTTCAGATACAATAACCCTTGGGCCAAATTCTATTGTGCAGGTGGCATGGACAATAAAAGTTGGCTCTGCATCAGGAACTATTACTTTTAAAGTTGGAAGCAATTCAAACGCGTTTTCCACTTCTGTTACTTGTAGTGATTGCGTAACAACTTCTCCGTCCTCCGTAACTGCTGAATTAAAAGCAAGTGCTTCAGTAATAGGTTCACCATACAACAGAACATTCTTTTCAATCGCTGCTGAAACGATAAAACTTATTCCTGAAACAGATTTGTCAAATACCAATTCAAGGTTTACAGAAATATCGTTTGCAGTTAAGGAAAGAGTTACAGACGTTGTATTTTTTGTACAAGGATTTGGTTATCTTGTTAAGCCGAGTGATGCCCCGTCCGTTGATCCAGGAAAAGTTTATCGATACATAAAAATTTTAACAACTAATCTCCCTGATGAAAAAATTAAAAACGCCACAGTAAAATTCAAAGTTGAGAAAGCATGGTTTACTGAAGAAAAAGTCGATGCTTCTACAATCGCGCTTTACCGTTATGTGAATGGAAAATGGGACAAACTGTCGACAGTTAAACTGACTGAGGATGCTAACTTTATTTACTACCGCTCTACAATTCCAGGATTTTCATATTTCACAATCGCAGGAGAAGCCCCAACAACAACAGCAACACAACCTCAAGAAACTCAAACTACGACAACTACACTGCCGACAGGAGTAACATTTCCAAGTGAAATAATAATTGGAATAATTATAATTTTTGTAATCGTTGTTGCTGTTCTACTGTTCATGCGAAAAAATAAAAAGTAAAAAATAAAATATCGATAATCCTACTTTCATGCATTTAAATTCTAAGAACTAATTTTTATCTAGGGTGTATAAAGATCATTTCAATCTGGGAAATTTTAAAAGTCGCTAAATATTTGATTATTCCAGGTTTGTTTTTGTTCTATCTCAGTTTTCTTGACGTTATAGTTGCATCAATTCCTGCAGTCTTCGAGCAGGGATTCGGCGGTTCGGGCGGCGGTGGAGTTGAAGTAATAGGTATGGGATATGCTGTTTCAGTCTCTGTTACACGTCCTTATTTGTTTGACCTAATAAGACTGCCTGTTTACGGAGGCCCGCTCGGCGACATTTCTGGAATTCATACAACTTTCTTCGCAATTCTCGGTTTCCTGCTAGTTGCATTTGTTGCTTGGGATGTTTGGTCATTGCTCAAAGGAAAAACGAGTTATACTTATGGGTCTAAATATCAATGGAGGAAGTGGTGACAAAAACTATGGATGGAGTCAGGTTTGGAAGAAGAGGTTTTGACTGGAGAAAATTGGCGTGGGCAGTTGCACTGGCGGCGTTGCTCGGTTTCATAACAGGATTATTCACAAATTTTCACGAGGTAAGTTGGGCTGTGTTTTTCATTATTTTGTATCTTGAATACAGATTGACAATGCGACGAATCTAAAACATTTATATAGGAAAAAACCAAAATTAATTTATCAAATTAGAGGGTTTTGATGGAGAAGAAATACAAATATATTCTTAAATTAGGAGTTCCAATTGTCATAGTATTGGCATTAGTCGGTGTTGGAGGTTTCTATCTAGGTACAACTACTGTAACTACATCGCCTCTTGAAGCATCTATTTTCTCACCGCTCCATGTTGCATTTGTTTGCGTGAGTCCTGTAAGACATCCAGGCGACCCTGACTCTGTTTTGTCGCAATACGCTGATTGTTCTCACAATGTTTACACCCGTCAGGGAATGAATATGACAAGAGATTATCTCTTCCGTCCTGGGGCAGGACTACAAGGAATTAACGTGACTAGTTTGGGAGTGACTGGAAACGGAACAGCCCCAGGTCAAACAGGAACTGACAGATGCATAGCAAACGGAACTTTAGGTGCAGCTGGTTCAGGATGCAATGATTATACCAACAATGGACTGCAACCAGCAGTCGGAAGCGTCTTTGATGTTGTCGGTGGTCCAAGCGACTTCGGAAACATTTCAATTTCCAAAGTATTTACTTGCACACAATGTACAAACACTGGAATAAACGCAACTGGACTCTACAATTCGACAACAGTCACAGCAGGCGGAGCCAACTCGACCAGCGTGGGTGGTCTCAGTCTGTTTGCGGAAGCAAACTTCACATCAGCTACACTACAGACAAATGACCAGATAAACGTAACTTGGTTCGTGTGGACCCAGTAATTTAAAATTTTTCTTTGAAATTTTAAAATAGTTAAATTTATTTTCTAATTTTTCCAATAAATTACTTGATAATAATGCCATTTCAAAAACGTCACATTCGATGGACTAAAGGCAAAAAACTTGATAATAAATATAGAGAAAAAATTTCAATCGCAGTGAAAAAATGGAGTGAGAATAATCCAGAAAAATTTAGGGCTATTTATGAAAAACAAAAGGGAAAACCAAAACATTCTGAAGAATTCAAGAATAAAATGAGTGAAATTAAAAAAGGAAAACATCAGTCTCCAAATACAGAATTTAAGAAAGGATATCATCAACCTGTTGAATGGATAGAAAAAATGCGACAAAAAAAGTTAGGTATGCCTTCTGATAAGAAAGGGAAAACCTATGATGAATTATACGGTAATCAAAGAGCATTAGAAATTAAAGAAAAACAAGCAGAAAGGCATAAAAATAAGAAACTTTCAGAAACTCATCGACTAGCTATTAGCATAGCACATAAACAAAATTTTGAAAATGAGAAATTCAAGAGTCAATGGGCAGCTAGATTTCATAGAAAACCTGGACCATCAGAGAAAAAAATGATAGAACTGATTAATTTATTTGGCCTTCCCTTCAAATATGTCGGCAATTATAAACTCTGGATTGGCAATAAAAACCCTGACTTTGTGCATACTCAAGGTAAGAATCAAGTAATCGAGTTATTTGGGGAGTATTGGCATCAAACAAAACCTAATATAAAGTACCATCAAACTACAGAAGGAACTATGGATCATTACAAAAAGGCTGGTTATAAATGTCTTATTATTTGGAGCCAAGAAATGAAGAATCCTCAACACGTCTTGCAGAAAATAAAGGCATTTTCAGAGGCAAGCTGAACTATCTACTTCTCTACAATAACGCTTAAAAGGCATCTTCTACAAATTAATAATATAAAACGTTGTACAACAAATTAAACAACAACATTAATCAATAACGTTAATCAACAACATTGTCCTTTGTCCAGAAGTGGTAAGAACTGCGAGCAGCAACGTTTGAGTAAAAGTAGAAATAGCGAGCAGCATTTGGAATGAACGACGAGAACCACTTCAAGGAAAGGATAGAGGAAATTTTAGCGAAGCATCCAGAAGGTTTATCTATAGCCGAAATTTCTCGACTTCTTGGCGCGCATAGACACACAGTTACCAAATATATCCAATTTCTAATGGGTGCTGGAGTAATTTATCAACGCGATCTCGGCACTGTGAAATTGCATTACTTAGCAAGCAAACTCCCCGAGAAAGAAAAGCTGCTTCTTGAAAAATTAAACAGGCGGGGTAAAAAATGAAAGTTAATAAAATTATTGCTAATAGAATTATTCTTCTTGCTGCAGTCTTCATCTCATTTTCATTAATGGGAATTTTTGTTAGTTTAATTCTCTTTGCCGAACCTGCTAAAGCAGAAGTAAGAGTTTGGAGATACAATGCTACTAATGCAAGTCTTTTTTCCGTGTTTAATAAAAGTGATGATGACACGACAACTCCACCTGCTTGGACTTCAGGATGGGACGGATCAAACGTTAGTGCTAGTTATTATGCAAACGTTTTAGGTGCTCAAGGCACTGGTATTAACGTTACTTCAGGTGGTCAGAATGACGAACCTTGGGTGAGATTTAATGTAACTATCATTCAAAACAAGTCGCAAATTGTTTGGGTGCATGTCTCATTGACGCAGAGGAAAAATTCTTTGGCAGATGGAGGCGAAGATTGCACTTATATTATGGCTAATTATACTTCCTCTGGAGGTACGGGACAGTGGTTTAAATTTGCCTCCGATGTCACAGGCATAACAGATACACAAAGATCCTTTAATCTTTCACGTCTGACTGACTCTGATCAGTTTGAAAATATTACGGATGGTTATGCAACAGGAAAAAATCTACAAGTCGGTAATCTTGTAATAAGAGCAAACGGTATTAATGAAGATGCTGATGAAGGATGTGTTGTTACAAACGCTAGCGTACATGTTGGATATGACGACACTGCGCCGATATGGAGCAATGCAACGAACAATTTCACGTACGCCTATCCGAGCATAAAAACTGTTGCTGCCATGAGAGGTGAACTTATTAACATTTCTGCAAACGTGACCGATAACTACGGCGTGTTTACAGCATGGCTTTTGACAAACGAAACTGGTGGAGACAGAAACTACACGTACGACCAGCTTGCAAATTCTTCAAACTACACGATAAGAATTTTGGGTGGAGGGTCGATAATAGACCAAGCTCATAACACAACTACTGAAGGTGCGATGGTTAACTGGACTTGGCAAAACATGACAGGCGCCCCACGTGCAATCAAATGGCATATTTTTGTTAACGACACAGCAAACAACACGAACGGAACTACTAACGGCGCGAGCGGAATCGCCGATATAGGAAACTTCACGATGTGGGGATGGGCAAACGTTACTCCTCCTAACTGGCTAAGTTCACAAATGGTGCCTGCGTCTGCAACTCCAGGCAATGTAGTTTACATACAAGTCAATGTGAGTGACGTGAACTTGACATGGCTAGAGCCAATAAATAGTTACAACGTAACTTTCTTTTACCGCCAAGAACCAGGAAATTATGTTTCACTTGGAGCCAACTGGACAAATTCTTCAGGAATTGCTGGATTTTACTGGGACACTACTGGCTTGTCAGGTGGAAGATATTTCCCTATGGCAAACATAACTCACAATGCAACTCTTTTCTACAACACAACTTATGTTCACAATAGCACAAACGGGACTATCGATCTTGCGGCAGCAGCTGTTGTTAACTACGGTAATGGTACGCTTCAAGTAGGCGTCAGCTCGAGTACAGATAGAGCACAAACTGTGAAAAGAGCACCGATCATCAATCTTGTACAGAATCCGATAACCGCCCAAATAGTTGGCCTTTTCAAGTCATTAACAAATGCAATAAACGCCCTGACAAGCATACCTGCAATTTTTGCGCCTCTAAGACTTTCAATCATATCACCAATTTTGTCCACTCCAATTTCTAACTTTTTCACACAAGTGAAATCAATAGCTCAAGCCATAACTTCAAATTTCGTTTCTTCAAATCTCGGATATATTTCAAGATCAATAGCAAACGCAATAACAACTTCTCCTTTAACTGCAAGAATAGTTTCCTTAATAAAAATTATAACATCTCCATTTGTTTTTGCATTTCAAACCATTGCTGGAAAAGTTTTGCAATTTCAAACATCACTCACATTAAGCGTGACGTCAACCGCTTCAAGAATATTTACAGGAGTCAGACCGATATCGAATGCAATTACATTTTCTACAATAACTGCCAGAATAACGAATTTCGGCAGAAGCCTGATTAACGCGTTATCATTTAACACAATTGCAACAAGAACTGCATCGTTCTTCAGAACAATCTCTCAGCCATTTACATTTACTACTCAAGTAACGGGCGTGTTCGCGCAGGGCGTTCAAGTTATTAACAGAGCTGTGGAACTGGCACTTTCAATAACCAATACAGCAACAAGAATTTTCACAGCGGTAACATTTCCAACACAGCAGCTTTCTTTCACAACATTAGTGCAGAGAATAACATTGCTAAACAAAGCTTTAACCAACACACTTTCATTTAACGCTCTAGCAATTAGATCAGCAACGTTTCTAAGAATTGCATCTCAATCATCCACCTTCTTAACAAACGTTACAACTGCAATAACTATACTCACGTCACGAGTTGCTACTTTAACGATTTCTATGATAAACACAGCAACAAGAATTTTCACAGCGGTAACATTTCCAACACAGCAGCTTTCTTTCACAACATTAGTGCAGAGAATAACATTGCTAAACAAAGCTTTAACTAACGCAATATCATTTAACACAATTTCTTCCAGAATTGCGATATTTTCTCGTCAAGTTTCCCAACCCTTTGTTTTCAGTTTCGATCTTTTCACTAGAGTAATTGTTGGAGGAATTGCAGAAAGAACTGCTGCTTTGCAAATATCATTAAGTAATTCGGCATCAGCTGTTTTAACTGCAGCACGTTTTCCAACATCAGCAATAACTACAAACACAATAGTATTAAGAACGCAACTTCTTTTCAAAGCACTTTCACAAACTCTAAACTTCTCAACAATATCGGCAAGAATACTCTCAACAACGAGAACAGTCTTCACAAACTTAACATTCTTAACTTCGAGCATTAGGACAAGAATAGTACCAAGAGTAACAACTGCAGCGATTACGTTCTCTAACGCAATTGAAAAATCATTATTATTTGTAAGACCGATAACAGCGCAAATAACTTTTGCTCAAAATGCAATAAAGCAACTTTCCTTCTTTAGAACAATCACTCAAACTATTAATTTAAATGACTTGGTTATAAGAAGTCAGCCATTTTTGAGAATTGTCACAGGAACTTTCAGATTTAATTTCGGAGCAACTGCTGTAAATCAAACTGGAACCACCACTACCACAACATCCTCTGCTGGTCCAGGCCCAGCACCAAGTGCAGGCAGTGGAGCAGGCAGTGGAGCAGGCGGTGGTGCAGCCGCTGCCCCAGGAATTCCTATCTCGATACTAGCACCACCACCGTCATTCATTCCAACCCCAACGGTTGCAATTGACTTTACACAAATAGAAGTGCTGCAGGAAGTAGTTCCGGATCAAGCTCAAAACATATCGTTTGAAATTAAGAACAAAGTCAACACGACTCTGGGCAATGTTACTGTCACTTTCAGTGGAGTGCCTGAAGATTGGATTAAAGAAAAACTTGTTGGCAAGAGTCTTAATCCAAATGAAAAAACAGAATTCGAAATCCCCGTATCGCCATCTCGAGGCACAGGGAGTGGGGATTATCGTGTGGATATTAGTGTAAAAGCCGGAGGAGTCGTCGATAAAGGATTTTTCATAATTCGTGTCAAACCTAACGCAGGAGAAACCAACGCACCTTCTGTGACAAGGTCAGTTGTGGTGAACAGTGAGGAGAAAAAGACAACCTTCACATTAAATGTTGTAAATGTGAAAGGAACAGACACAGTAGAAGTGCAAGAAGATATACCAAAAACAATTGCGAACAGCACAAAGGAAATATTTTTTGACACTCCGCCGACAAAGATAATAAAGGACGATCCGATTGTCGAATGGCAACTCAAAAATTTCAAGAAAGGAGAGAGCAGGATCATCAAATATTCTGTTCAAAAAATTTTGGTAGATTACGCCCCGTATGTTTACTTCCCATTGAAGCAATTTAGCATATCTTCCAAATCAACATTAGAAAACTTCAAGTTGCTACTGTTTGACATTCCACCCTTCTATTCGGGACATGCGTCAATTGTTACGTTAAGAATTGAAAACTCAGATTCAAAGTCCCACAACTTCAGCTTCGCAATGGGACTTCCGGAAAAATGGAGCGTACAGCCGCAGCAGATAAACGAAATTATTGGTGACAACGAGCAAAGGGAATACAAGCTCTCTGTTTATGCTCCTTCGAGCGAACCTTCTGGAATTCGCATCATTCAGGCTCAATATGCCTGGGATGATTCAGCTGTAATAAGAGAGTATAGTGTGATTGTTTCACAAATAATTTCATTTGACACCATAATCTACATCACCATTGTAATAATTGTAGTATCGGCAGCATATTTTGCAATAAAATCCTATATATCTTATAGAGGAACTCCAATGGAAACCTTACGAAAACTGAGAGCAATAGTAAAAAGCAGGACACCGATTCATCTAGCGCCTCATGAGCATTCCAAACAATACAGTGGCATTTTTTACGACGCGCTGTATCATTCAAAACATCTGTCGAAAAACAAAAAGGAGAATAAGTTATGAGAGCTAGAAGTATTGCAATAATTTCGTTGATTTTAATTGCAATTTTGGTTTCAGCACTTTCAGATGTGTTTACTGTAAGCGCGCAAGAGAAGCTAGCCGAAATTTACACTTTAGCCTACGAGCCAGAAAAACCGGTCGTTCTTGAAAGTATTCAGTTTACAGTTGGGGTGAAGAACAATGAAAATCAATTACGAAATTACAGACTGGAACTCATAATAACGAAAGATGGAATATTCAAGGATTCGCAAGAGTTCACATTTAATTTGAAACCTGAATCAAGTACAGCATTTTCTCCAAACTATATTCCTGACGACATAAATGATTTTGATCTTATCACAAAACTTTATGACGCAACCACTTCTCAACTTTTAGATTTGAAAACTTTGAAATTCAGAGTGGTTAGCGAAATAGGGCCATTTGATTTGGAAGTAAACGTTCCGTCTAAATTTATAAAAGCAAACTCCATTGCACCGGTAATTCTAACTCTTTCAAATAAGGGAATCAATGGAACAGATATAAACGTCGAGATTGAATTGAAATGTGTTAATCAAAGCAATATTAGAAGTTCATTCTTTTTCTTCATTCCAACGACCTCTGTGGAAACAAAAATAACTCCCATTCAAACTTGTGATGAGGAAGGTCCACACGAAATATCTGCGAGCATAATACTTTTCAACAAGACATGGATATCTTCGGCCAATCAATTTTTCCTTAATAAAACTTATCAGGAACTTCTTTTTGATGTTCCAACTAAGATTAACATTAATGCCGGTGAGTCAAAAATATTCGACGTGCAAATTCGCAACACGGGAACGACCACTCTTCATAACCTAAGACTTCTCGTTTCAATAATCTCAAATAACTGGATAAAAATTTCTCCGCAAGCAGTCACCCAGTTGAATCCCGGAGAATTTTCAATATTTGTCGTAAACATAACAGTGCCAAAAGATGCATCATCACAAGAATTTCCAGTTGGAATAGCAGCGGCCGCCGACGAGTTGCTGACAAGAAAGGAGACAACTTTTAATGTGGCGGCTCTATCGGCCCTCCCGCAGATATTAAATATTTCTAGTAAAGAAACTATTCCAAAAATTGTTCTGCCAAGAATTTTAACCGATAATGCAACTTACATTCTTATCGCAGTTTTAATTTTGGTTGGCATTTTTGCATTAATAAAAACGATCGAGGTACAGCGTAGAAGCAGAAGGGAGGAAGTCGTTAGAAAGTTGAAGGATCTGATTGGTTAGTCGATTAGCTGATCAGTTGCTTGATTAGCTGATCGATTAGTTGAATTTAATTGCAGCAAAACAAAATTTAATTATGAAAAGTTTGCAGGAAAAGAAACGGGGGTAGGATGAGTGGGAAAGGTAATCGGAGTTTTTTCAGGAAAAGGTGGAGTTGGAAAGACGACACTCGTTGCTAATTTGGCAACTTCTCTGACGAAGAACTTTAATAAGAAAGTCGTTGTCGTTGACAGTAATTTTTCGACAAGCCATCTCGGATTGCATTTTGGTTTGTATGAAGAGCCGAAAGTAACTCTCAGGGACGTTATTCTTGAAAATGAGTCGTTGGTTTCAGCATTTTACATTCATCCATCCACAGGAGTGCGATTGATTCCCGCGCCCATCAGTGGTAGTCTTGACGAAGTAGTCGTGAATGGACTCGCAAATGTGGTCGAACAGCTCAAAGAAGACAACGACATTGTTATTCTTGATGCTGCGCCAGGATTAGGAAGAGAAGTTATTACTACGATGAAATCGATTGATGAAGCCTTGATTATTGCGACTCCTGATATTCCTTCCATCACGGATGCACTCAAAACAACAAATCTAATAAAAAAAGTTAACGACAAAATAAATATTTCTGGTGTGATAGTGAATAGAGTCAGAAATGAAAAGTATGAGCTGACGAGAAAGGAAATAGAATCTGCGTGCAATACAAATGTTGTAACTCACATACCAGAAGATTCAAAAGTTCCTGAGTCGATTGCAAAAGGGGTACCACTTATAGAGCTCCATCCCTATTCAAAAGCGAGTGTTGCTTTTGGCAGACTCGCAGCAGCAATGGTTGGTCAGACTTATGAGCCCAGAAGTTTTGTTTACGCTTTAATGAAACTTTTAGGAATTGTAAAAGAAGGGTATGTTAAGATACCGCCGAGAATTGAAAGGCAACAGAGAGTAAAGAAAGTGCGATTGAAAAAAGACGAAGAAGAGAAACAAACAAAACAACAAAAAGAAAAAGGAAAAGGGAGAGAAAAGGAAGATGAAATGGAAGACGTAAAAAAATTACATGAAGAAGTTGAAGAATCAATAAAGAGTGACATAAAGAAAAGATTAGCGATGAAGATAAAAGAAAAATTGAAGGAAAAGGGAGTTGGGGAATGAATGACGCTTAAACAATCTGAGAAGGATGAACTTATAGAAGAACTTTTGGATGCAGTCGCCGAGCAGGTTTCCGATTTGCTTGCAAGCTCTAGCTCAGTAAAAATTAGGGGAATAAATTCTTATACTGATAAATATCTCGACAATATAATCGAAATTAAACAGAGAATTTCTGCACTAGAGACGAAAACAGAAAAAAGACTTGAAGACTTTGAAATAATTGTTAACGATTTGGAGAAACAACTTAATGAAAAGTTTCATTCGGTACATAACGAAAGCGAGCAAGAGTACTTCAGACTCACAGATCAAATAGCGAATTTACGTGCGGCGGCCATAAAGTTAAGCAATGAGATAAAGGAAATAAAAATTCAACTCGCTCTGCGAAGGACTTAATAAAATATTTTTACTTTATAATGCAAAACTAATTCTAATATTATGAAAATTGAGAAGGCGCAAGCAGCTCTTGAATACTTGATGATAACTTCGATCGCGCTCGCAGTAATAATTCCAGTTTTTTACTACTCCTTCTTCTACTCCAGCGGTTCTGTGAATTATTCCCAGGCTCTGGACGCTGTCAACGCGATTGGAAAAGGAGCTGATTACGTTTATTCACTTGGCGTCGGGAGCAGGACAAGAATCTTGGTTTCAATCCCCAGCAACGTGATTAATTACACAATTTCAACCAAAGCTATTACATATCAAATACGCTCATCATCGGGCGCAACTTCATCGATCACAGCATTCACAAAGGCAAACATAACTGGAACCCTTCCAACAAATCCAGGCAATTATTACATTTCCCTAAACATGACAGAACAAGGTGTTGTAATATCAGTGTCGTGAGAAAGTTGAAGGCACAGGTAGGAGTCGAGACACTCTTTATTATTGGTTTTTTATTCATCATTCTAGTGGCAGCACTTTACATTTATTTCAGCAGAAGTTCGTCAATCGCTAACACAGAAGTAATTCTCTCAGCAAGAAAAATTTGCAATGAATTCCAAACAAGCATAAATCAAGCAGCGTCAAGCAGCTTCGGTTTTCGAACGAAAGTTATTCTGCC
The DNA here is from genome assembly GCA_035288545.1 of archaeon. GTDB lineage: Archaea > Aenigmatarchaeota > Aenigmatarchaeia > CG10238-14 > SCSR01 > DATEAB01. The sequence continues at coordinate 44,923 of DATEAB010000045.1, forward strand.
AGATAAAATATTTTCAAACTCTTTGAACGTGACGGTTGACGCACAAAACAAAATAATATTTTTGAATTTGAGCTCAACTCTCTTGCTTTGTCCGTTGTCCTTTCAAAATATAACAAACGGCAACTCGTCATTCTTTTCCATACCTTCTGGCAATATTACAATTAGGACAAATGAGAGCGGGGTAGTCATCATTGAAAAAATGTGAAATGAAATTTGAAGTCAAGAAATGTAAAGGACAAATAACGTCGACTGAATTCTTGATAGTTTCTGTAGTTCTTGTCATTCTTTTCACTTTTGCAACAAACTTTTGGAACATTGTGGCCTTCAGATTCGGCGAGAAGAGCTTCAGAAGCGGTTTGGAGCTCACCGCCCTGGACATTTCGGACATCCTCATCAACACACCTGGAACACCCGGCAACTGGCAGGACGACACTTCGAAAATATTTTCGCTTGGGATTTCGGACTCGACTCATGTCATGAATGAAAAGAAACTCATTGCATTTACAAACCTTAACTACACTCAAGCAAAAAAGGCTTTAGGCGTTCCAGCATACGACTACAAATTTAGGATTAGAACACTCAACGGGACTGTGATTTACCAGTCTGGGCTAGACCCTTCTGCAACAAGCCAAATTGTTGTCATCACTCGTTTCGTACTTTTGAAAAATGATATCATGAAAATGGAGTTTGGTGTTTGGTCGTGAAAATATTCAAAAATGAAAAAGGATTTTTCTTTGCTGTTGATTCGCTAATTGCTGTAGTGATAGCTTTCATCTTTATTGTTGGAGTTGTCTTTTTTGTTAATCGCGCTTCGGAAGACAAGTTTGCTAACTTGTATCTTGAGAAAGTTGCTAATGACATTCTTTTTGTGATGAATAAAAACGAAACACTGCAGAGTTTGGACAACAATAAGATTCAAGGAGTTCTTGCAGGAGTTCTGCCGAAAAATCTAGCTGCTAACCTAAACGTAACTACTTTCAAATGCACCGACCAGAGCTGCAATACTTTCACGTACAACAACAACATAAACATTCTAACTCCTGCGAATGCTGTTGAAAGCGATGCAGTGATTGCGCGGACAGGTTTTGTGACTTTCAAAGCAGGTAAGATAGATCTTTTTGCAACTGCCGAGCTCAGGATTTGGTTGATATGAGTGCGATTAAACTGAAGGCAAAAGGTGTTGTGTCTTCGCTCATAGTTCTGTTAAGTTTTGTCACAATTTTATCGCTTGCAATTGTTTTTTCCAACAGGAGCAGCGAGACTTCTGATATAGTTGCAAAGGGCGTCATTTCCGACAGGATTTTCTACAAATATTCTGCATTGCAGGAGGCATTGCTGAAAATACTAAAAGGAGTTGCTGCTGATTTCGGCGGAATAAATGTCTCGACTCAGGAAAACGGTTTTAACATCGTGACAATTGATGAAGTTCTGCCAAGAGTAACGTCTAGTTTCAAGACAGAAGCTGACAAGTTTGAAAGATTCGCAGAACAAAAAATGAATGAGACAAATCTTTTTGTCGACCTAAGCGTTACTAATTTCATCTGCGGCGCACTGACGATCAATCCGTACGGAATGAATTACACTCATTATCCTTCAGACTGTTCCAATCAGCCAGCACAGACAAGAATTGTTTCAGACCCTGGCAATAGTTGGAATTATCTTAACAGTTATGAGTTAGTTTTTCGTCCTAATGGAGCAATTGCAAACGCAAATCTAGTTGGATGGAACGGTCCTGGCTGCGACAAGGGAAATTTGAAACTGAATATAACAATTATTGGCACAGACACCACTTTCGGGCCGGTCGTGACGACGACAGATCCTGCGAAAATGTGCAGATACAACGCAGATAACCTAAACTGTCCGGGAGGACTCGGCTTTATCCATGTGATTCACAACCAAAACTCCGGTGACAATGACAAAGGAGTGCTGGACGTTCAGGTACAGACTAATTGCAACGTCACGACAAGAGTCAGAATCAATTTGACAGACATTCCTGGCAAGCTCGAAGTTGTTTTTCCGGACAATCAAGCAATAAAGGTAAAAGAAACGCTATATGAAATAGAGAAGAACAGTTCGATTAGAATTTCATAAAAGGAGAAAATAGAAAGGGATTGAATTGGCAGGCATTTTGGATTGGTTGAGAAAAATATTTTTTGGAAGAACTGCAGAAGAAAATAAAGCAGCGACGATAGGCAGAATTCTGAGAGGAAAAAGCAGAAGAAGACTTGCAAAGAAAAAAAGAAAAAAAAAGTTAGTGAAAATCAGGGTAAGAAAAATTCCTCGACGCGTGAAAAGATTAAAACCAAAAATTAAGAAGCCACTCATAAAGTTCAGCGTAACAAGAAGGCCAAGAGCGGTGCAACAGAAGCCGCAGCAAAAACAGCAGCCAGCCCAACTATCTCAGGCAACTCCTTTGATGCAGAAAGCAATGATAGCCAAGACGTCGAAGAAGCCAGAAATTCACAAACTCCCTGAAGAGATAACACGAGAAGTGATTGTTTCTGACATAATGGTGAAAAATGTTTACAAGGTGAAGACAGACGATACGCTCAGTTATGTTGTTCGTCTTTTTGCTGACAAAGGAATAAGCGGCGCCCCGGTTATACATGACAACACTTTCGTTGGAATAATCAGCGAGAGTGACGTGTTGAAAGTAATAGGAGCTAAAGATCTGCTCAGCATAGGAGGACTCGGATTGAAACGTCTGGGGGAAATAAAAGTCGAGCAGGCGATGAACAGAAATTCAGTGACAGTCAATGAGTACACCTCTCTCGCCCAGGCTGCTGACTTGATGAACAAGTATGACGTGACGAGGCTGCCAGTGCTTGACGAGCGGCGCAACATTGTAGGCATACTTACAAGATCAGATATAATCCGAGGAATATCGAAAGAAATTTTGTTCAGAGTTTTGAGGAGAAGGCCAGAAGAGATTGCAAAGCTGCGATTGAAAATCGAAACAGACATCGACGAGATTTTGAGAATTGTTGAGAGGAAGGGACTGATCAGCGTCGAGGAGATTCAGAAGAAACTAAACATCCCGGAAGATAAGATAGAAGAATGGGGAAAAGTTTTGGAAAAGCACGATCTTGTTGAAGTTTTCTATCCCCCTATCGGAAAGCCTGAGCTGAGAAAGAAACCGAAGTGATTTTGAAAGGCATGCAACAAGTGAATAGTTATGAAAGTGAAAGATTTTGGAAAAGAAAAAGATGAGAACAAGGTAATTGAAAAATATTTCGTGGAATCTTTCAAAGTAAAGGCAGAAGTCAATATAGAAAAATCGCTGAAGGAATTCGTGCCCGTTTACGTTTTGAAAGTTCCGGATATCGAGCCAGGAACGCTCGCATTGATGGATCTGATACGTGAAAAAATTTTGACTGAGATTTCCATAAAAACTTCCGAGCTGTTGAACCCTCGCGCGCTTGAAGAGCTGAAGGACAAATTTTTCGAACGGGGGTTCGATTTGTTAAGGAGAGAACTACCACATGCGAATGAAGATGTGTGGGAATTTATTTCAGGTTCCCTCGTTCATGAAATGCTTGGACTTGGGAAAATCGAGCTGCTGATCAATGACGGCGAGCTTGAAGATATTGTCATCAATAATGCTGATGAGCCCGCGTGGGTTTACCACAAGAAGTATGGATGGCTGAAAACTAATGTCTACGTTCCGAACGAGCTGCAGATTCAGAATTACGCATCAATCATCGGACGTCGTGTAGGAAGGCAGATCACAACCCTCTCACCTCTCATGGACGCGCATTTGACGACAGGAGACAGAGTCAACGCAACACTCTTCCCTCTCAGCACCAAAGGAAACACGATCAGCATAAGAAAATTCAGAAGAAAGCCATGGGTCATTACAGACTTGCTCGAGGCACACACTCTTAGTTTCGATGTTGCGGCTTTACTTTGGTCGGCTGTTCAATATGAAATGAATACAATTGTTTCTGGTGGAACAGCAACAGGAAAAACAACTTTCCTCAATGTCCTCACACCTTTCATACCGCCGAACCAGAGAATAATCAGCATAGAGGACACTCGTGAGATCCAGCTGCCACGTTTCTTGCATTGGGTACCGCTGACAACGCGTGAGCCGAATCCGGAAGGAAAAGGCGAGATAAGCATGCTTGACTTGCTGGTCAACAGCTTGCGAATGAGACCTGACAGGATTATAGTAGGTGAGATTCGTCGTGCCGAACAGGCAGAAGTCCTATTCGAGGCAATGCACACAGGTCACAGCGTTTACGCCACGCTGCATGCAGATACTGCCGAGCAAACGTACAGGCGACTGGTGAACCCGCCGATAAATGTTCCTATAGCTTTGCTCGAGGCGCTTCACCTGAATGTTGTGATGTTTCGTGACAGAAGACGCGGCATAAGAAGACTATTTCAAATCGCGGAAATTGTTCCGATTCCGGACATAGAAAAGGAGAGGGCGACGATAAATGTTTTGTACAAATGGCATCCTGTGCATGACAAGCTTGTAAAGCTACATGAAAGCAAGCGAATAGTTGACGAGCTCAAGCTGCACACTGGGATGACCGACAGGGAGTTCAAGCAAGACTTGAATGACAAAGAAAAAGTTTTGAAGTGGATGCTGAAGCAAAATATCAGAACAATTGACGGAGTCGGGAAAGTTATTTTTGAGTATTATTTCGATCCTAGTAATGTTTTAAATGTTGTTAGGAAGAATTTGAAGCCGACTGCGATTGTTCCACCGGATTTGCTGAAGGAATAGTCAAAGAACAGTCGAGGAATAGTCAAAGAACAGTTAGGTCAGAAAAAATAGGAGTTGAAATAATTGGCGCTGATAAAAAATATTCCATTCGTACCTTTTTCAATGTACCAAGCAGTCAGAATATCTAGAAAAATTGGCTTGATAGGAACAGGGAGTCGTGCGTCAAAACTTTTCCCAAAACTTTCGCTCTATCTTTTGCAGACAGGAATTTCATTCGAGGACAGGGAATACACGGCGATAGCAATTCTCGCGGCAATGATATGGTTCATAATTCCTGCATCAATTTTCACAGTCCTCTACTTTTTCGTTTTGCTTCCTTCAAACTTCATTACAATTGCTCTGCTTTCATCATTCGGCCTTTCCTTCCTTTCATTCTTTTACGTCATTTTGTTTCCGCAAGTTGTCATCACGAGAAGAATCAAAGATCTTGAGAAAAATCTTCTCTTCGCTCTTCGTCATTTGCTAATCCAAGTCCGTTCAGGAATTCCACTGTTCGACTCGATGGTTTCTGTCTCGAAAGCAGGATACGGTCTTATCTCAGAAGAGTTCGAATTCGCAGTCAAACAAATCAGCACAGGAGTTCGGGACATCGACGCGCTGGAAGAAATCGCGCTGAAGAATCCTTCTCTTTATTTCCGCCGCTCGATGTGGCAGATAACGAACGCAATACGCTCAGGAGCGGACATCGCGAACACACTCGATACCATTATTGGCAATCTTGCTAATGAGCAGAGAATTCTTGTCCGTCGTTACGGCTCGCAGCTAAACCCCCTTGCATTCATGTACATGATGATGGGAATTATTTTGCCAAGCCTCGGAATATCTCTGATGATAAGTCTCTCCTCATTTTCTGGACTCAAGGTCGAAAGAATTTTCTTCTGGGCAATTTTAATTTTCCTTATATTTTTCAAGTTCAATTTCCTAGGTATCGTCAAAAGCCGCAGACCATCAGTGGAGGTTTACGTCTGATGTATCAATTCATCTATGCAATAAGCCCGAAGGGGTACAAGAAGTGGATTGACAGGTATCTTCAATACTGCGACTTCAAAATATCCACGATACGCCTGATAGGATTCTTCTTTCTGTTTGGCCTTGGCCTGAGTTTTTCGGTCAGCTTCATTTTGTTTTTGCTCAACTATGTCGACACTCTTTTATTTTTTGTAACTTGGCTGGGAATTTTTGTCACATTCGAAATTGCTACTCATGGGATTTTGGTATTCATTGCTGACAGTCGCGCTAACTTTGTAGAAGAAATACTTCCTGACGCTCTTCAAATCATTTCTGCGAACTTGCGATCGGGTCTCACACCAGACAAGGCGATACTGACATCTGCTCGACCAGAGTTCGGACCTCTCGAGAAGGAAATGAAATTCGTTGCCAAGGAAACACTTTCAGGGCGTCCGCTCGAGGAGTCTCTCAAAGAAATCGCGAAGAAAATAAATTCCAAAATTTTAGATAAGACAATTACACTTTTGATTGAAGGAATGGCAAAGGGTGGAAGCTTAACACAGCTCCTAGACAGCATCTCAGAAGATATTCGCCAAATAAAAATCCTGCGTCGCGAAATAAAATCATATGTAATGATGTACGGCATTTTCATATTCTTCGCAATAGTCATCGGCGCACCTCTTCTATATTCGGTCTCTACGTTTCTTGTCGAAACTATGAGCAGGTTCGGCAGTAGCATCGAGCTTCAGCAACTCTTCGAATCACAGTCATCCCTTCCAATATTCAAATCCACTGTGACAGATGTCACCCCTGACTTTTTGATATTGTATTCAATTCTTTCCATCTCCGTCACGGCGATTTTCGGAAGTTTGCTGATAGGTCTAATACAGGAAGGAAGCGAGAAGGCAGGAATGAAGTTCATACCTTTGCTGCTTCCTCTTTCTTTGGCAGTGTTTTTCATCGCCCGCATTGCTCTTCAGAATTCATTCGGAACGCTAATTGTTTAATTGGTTAGCTGAGGAAAAGATGCTGATGTGCAGTTGTACTGCAGTTGTAGTGCAATTGTGCAATCGTACAAAGTTGTATAATTTATATGCCCCTAAAACCAATTCTAAATTAAAGAGGATGTTTAATGAGACTATTCGGGAAATTAAAAGGTCAAACGGCCCTTGAGTACTTGATGACGTATGGATGGGCCATCCTGATAGTTATAATAGTCGTCGGTGCGTTGTTCGCACTGGGACTTACAAAACCATGTCGATGGGTCGGAACTCAAGTTCGTGAATTCGCCGATTTCAGAGTAGAAAATCCGCGAGCAACAACTTCTCAATTGGCATTCGACTTATCTAGCCTAAAGCCACAGACAGTAAATCTAACATCAGTAACAGTTTCTGGTGACTTGAGTGGAAACACCGTTTCGCCAACTCTACCAGCAAGCCAGGGAACGACAGCAGTAAGATACACAGTCACGACAAGTTCTGGTTCACTAGTGACAAATGATTGCTACAATGCTGATGTTGTTATAACTTACAACTTAGCAACAGCAGGTGGACAACAATCATTCAACACGACTGGTAAAATATCAGGAATAATATCGTAAGACGATAACAATCAACTTTGAGAATTTTTTGCTTTCCATAACTAACTTCTTCAATTTTTCTATTGTTATTAGTAAATTTTTGAGAATCTTTATTTAAAAATAAAAAATCGTGCAGGGGGCGAGATTCGAACTCACGAACGGACTAACCGACAGCGTTTCTTATTTCATCTTTTCATCAAAGCTCAAATTTCTGTTTTGAAAACTTGAGCGCTGCCCCTTTGACCAGACTTGGGTACCCCTGCGTGAATCATAGTAAGATTCTGGGTTTATAAAACCCTTTAAAATTTTAATTCTTTCATTTAAGGTAGTTTTTGGTGGAACATAACCGAACTTTTTCCATATAGATACTTTTGTTTGATGGACAGGATTTTTTGTGCCGATTAAATTTAACCATTTTTGAATGGAACTTTTTTCATTAATTTCAAAAATATAAACAGGATTTTTATCATTTTTCCAATTAAAAGGACTTGGATTGGAATGTTTTATTCCAATATTCTTAGATAAAAACTTAATATCATCAATAAGTCTTTTCGAAATACATGCTATTCGTATTCTTGGTCTTACATGAAAACTACTTTTTCTTTTTGGATTCGGATCCCTCATAAAATAAATCGAACCATCTGTATCAAAAATTCCTCTTAACAATGGAATAAAATATTTTTTATTTCTTTTAAACTTGTCTGGAATGAAGGTTCGCGATGCTTTTTCGCCTTGTAACATTCCTAGTTCTAAAAATTGTTTAATTATTTCTTTTTTATATATTCCAACCCCATAAGTTCTCCAATATAAAAAAGATCTCGGCTGTAAATCTATTTTCAATTCTTTTCTAATCAAAGGTGCTAGATGATTATCATAATATTTCTTATCTTCTGTTAAGTTACCTGTAATAAAAAGATTTTTTCCATTAGATTGTATCCACCCATCTCCAATAATAGATCCACAAATTTCGCTAATTCCTCTTGTGATTTTCATATTTTTATTTTGCACAGTATTCAAGATAAGTTTATCGTTAAAAATTTAAGAAAAAGACTTTTCACAATCTATTGTTTCTGCTCTGTTTTGACTTCAGCATTCATTTCATCAGAGCTCATCTGATCGAGCTCTTCCTTCAACTTGTCAATCTGCGAACGCAAGTCAGTAATCATTCCGTGCAATCCTTCGTCTCCGCCAGATTCTTCAGTCCATTGCTGCTCTTCATTCTCAGGCTCAACCAATCCTGTCGGTCTAACGAATTCAGAATCAAGATCGACAATGCGCGCCTCGACTTTCTGCACAGCCGCTTCCAGCACTCGCAAGTTCTCTGCTTTCACCCTCTCCATCTCGCTGAACATCGCGAACGCGTTTTTCACTTTCGTCACGGTCTGCTTCAAATCAGAAATTGTGTGCAAAATATTCTTGTAACGGTCGAGCTTCACAAAAAGAGGAACGTCAGGAATTTCTCCGCCAGATTTTTTCGTTGCTGGTGCTTGCGTCGTGGCTGTCCATGTGGTTGCTTTCGAGATGTTTGGCGTTTGCAATGCTTCCACTTTCGGCAACGGCGAGGGCATTGAAAATTGCTGATTCGCCCATTCGTTCGGATTTTCGGAAAGAGCCGCCGTTTCTTTAGTCCACTGATCAATCGCTGAAGGAGGCTCCATTTTAGAAACTGTCACGTCGGAAGGTTCAATCGCTTCCTTAATCTGCTGTATGTCCTCCCACTCTTTGCTCGCTTCTTCCTTCTTTCTACCAAAAAAGCCCATGTTATCAATAATTATTTTCTTTTTCAGCAAATAAAAGCTATCTAGGACTTCCTTTATCCATCAAATGATGAGTTTTTCTTATTATGAAACCCCTAGATTCCAATAGCCTAATAGAAGCCTCATTAGTTTTTTCTACATGTGCATATCTTAAAGGAATTGCAAGTTCGTCTGCTTTTCCCTCAAATTTATCGATGAGTTTGGTTCCTATCTCTTTTCTCCTGTAACTCTCTGCAACAGCCAGTTTCCCGAAATATGCTTTGAATGCCCCATCACACTCTCCAAAAATATTACCAACTATTTTTCCATCAACTTCAGCCACAAAGCAGAAACCTTTGTTTCTTTCAATATATCTTCTGAATGCGTCCGCTGTGAAGTAAGATTGTACAAGATTCGTGTCTTCTAGCAGTTTTGAAATTCCTTGGTAATCCGGTGCTTGAGTTTCACGTATGATAACTTCCACTTCATTCGCCTGGCAGAATTTTTAATAATCAAATTTAAATAAACGTGCGCCAGCCGGGATTTTCAGGGCGAACCTTTTGAACCCGGGTCTCGGCCGTGGCAGGGTTCTACTGCCATTATCTGGCATCCGTATCTTAACCAGGCTGGACTACTGGCGCTTCACAAAACGCACGCTAAAATTGCCACAAATGCCACAAAAATTTGTTTTGTTTTGCCACTTACCATTTTTTATTTTTGCCACGTTTTTATTTTTATCCGAATATGCTACCAAAGCCTTCCATAGCCTTATCTTGCTCTTCCTTTATCTTTCTAATTACTTCTTCCTTCTCCTTATCCTTTACTTCTTTCCTCAATTCTTTTGTCAGCTCTTCCGCCCCCTTCACCTGCTCGTCAGTCCCGCTAATATATATGTAATATCCTTCGCTAAAGCCGAACGACTTCGCCTCACGCCAAGTCAAGCTCGCCCTTGAAACTACATCGTCCTTCAGCAGCAGATCTTTCGCTTTCTGCAAATTCTTGCTCTCAATCAGCAACAACGTTTCCATATTTTTCACTTCATTTCTATTCGATGTTTGACCTTTTTAAAGTTTTAAATAAATGAGCCTCGGAAGGGATTTGAACCCTTGACCTTCTGCTTACGAAGCAGTTGAGCTCACAATTTTTTCCATTTTTTGTGATTTGCTCTACCGAACTGAGCTACCGAGGCAAATTTTCTCTGAACTCGTTGGAACTATATTAGTCAGAAAAGACAATATAATATTAATAGTGATTTTCTAGTGGTAAAACCAGCGAAACATGCCGGTGAAAGCGGGGACAAGTAATGCAGGAAGCGCAACTTTGGCATAAGGAGCGCAACGGGGTTCGATGCGAGCTTTGTGCAAGAAAATGTTTCATAGCAAAGGACAAGTTCGGCTATTGCTTGGTTCGAAAGAATGTCGACAACAAGCTTTACACAACAAATTTCGGAAAGATCCAGGACATTTCCTTTGACGCAGTCGAAAAACGGCCGCTGTTTCATTTTTTTCCAGCTAGCACCAACATGAGCTTGACAATTCCTGGCGACAATTTTCCGACCACGGACATAACGCAGCTTTACAAGGACAGAAAGCAGGAAGCGACAGTCGGGAAGGACTACACACCAGAAAATATCGTATCGATGGCAGAGGACAAGGGGGTCTTCGGCATAAGCTTCTCCGCCGCGGAACCGTTCATGCAGTTCGAATTCGCATATCGCGTGGCAAAGCTTTCCCATCGCAGCAATATAAAAAATATTCTTGTCACGAACGGCTTCACGACCGAAGAGGCCGTGAAAAAAATCGCGAAATTTATTGACGCGGTTGTCATCAACCTCAAAGCCTCGCTCGACCCGGAATTCTATTCAAAATTTTTGGACGTCCATGACGTGAGGCCAATTTACGACATCATAAAGCAGTTCAAAAAACAGCGCGTGCACATCGAAATCACAAACACGATAGTTCCGCAGGTTGGCGACAACACCGACCAGTGCAAAAAGGTTGCTGAGTGGATTAACGCCGAGATAGGTTCTGAATTTCCAGTCCACATCATGCAGTTCCACTACGACCCTAAGCTTGCCGACATACCTATGACACCTGTTTCGACTTTGGAGAGATGCATAGAAGTCACAAACAACGCGGGAATCCGCTACGTTTACATCGGAGGAGTGCCAAAGCACGAAATGCAAAACACGATTTGTTACAATTGCCGGGAGCCTCTTGTCATTCGCGAGGGAAGCAAGGTGAAAAAAGTCCATTTGTCGAAAGACAGATGCCCGAATTGCGGACTGAGAATCAACATGATTGTCGAATAAAAAGTAAAGAGTAGAGAGTAAGAAAGAACAGAAAAAAATAAAAGTTTAAGTGCGTTAAACTCTTTATGTTCATTGTGAGGAATTTTTTTCCGACTGAAACAATTGCAGAGCAAAATGAAACTATTTCAATTTTTGCGTTCGCCGTTTTTTCCATTATCTTCCTGACTTTCTTCGTCGCCGTCGCATATGCGCAAGTCCAATTCTACGGAGTAAATGTTGATATCGACGACAAGCACAAATCGACAGTCCAGATGACGATAACATTTTCGCAGCCGGTGAAGGAATTCAATTTCACAATCATCGGGAGCATCCAAAAATTCGGAGTGAACAGCACTTCAGGGTCGCAAAACTGTATTTTGAAGGTCACTGGTATCACCGTCATCAGCTGCAAGCTGAATTTGACTCAGGAAAAGCGAACGATTATTCTTTCGTTCGAAACTTTTGATTTTGTGAAGGATCTTGACGGGAAGTTTTTCCTCGACACCGACTTTTCTCTGACCAGAAACATCGAGCAGCTTTCCATGACAGTCCGTTTGCCTGAAGGAAAAGGCATTGTTTCTGAGGATGTACCGAACAGAATTTCGTTCCCTGAAGTGGCAAACATCATCAGCGACGGCCGTCACATTATCGTGAACTGGCGCTTCACTCAAACTCCTGCTACCCAGCCACTCAAGTTCCAGGTCCTCTACGAAACAATCATTCTGCCGCCTCTCTTCGACATCCGCATTCGTTACGCCATCATCGCAGGTGCCGCGATAGGCCTCGTGTCGACATTTGTCTATCTCCGCTACTTCAGGAAGCCTGAGAAGCTCATCCTTTCCGTGCTTGACGAGTACGAGAGGAAGATTTTCGACCTCATAGTGGCTGCCGGAGGCACGGTCAACCAGAAGAAGATCGTTCAGGAAACCAATCTGAGCAAGGCCAAGGTCAGCCGCGTCGTCAAGAGCCTGGTTGGCAGGGGCGTGATCGAGGTCGAACGCATGGGCAGGACAAACAAGCTGAAAGTTCTAAAAAGGAAGTTCATGATGTAACTTTTGAAGAAACGAAATAAACGGCGTCGGTTTATCGAGTTGTCTATGGGATTAATGATTTTTTGAAACTAGATTTTTAGAAGCACATATTTTAAAATATATTTAAAATTTGATACTTCGCAGCTAGAACCCTTCGTCGTCGTTGTCCTGTCTTCGTCCGTCTCATCATTCTAAAGCTTATGTGCCAATGTTGCCAAATAAAATTAATGAAGAAGTCCAGAGTGGCTGGAAAGGTGAAAAAGATAATGGCGGTTGACGTGCTTGCACTGATCCTTGTGTCCGTTGCCTTGGGTGCCTTCGGCCAGATGTTCATGAAACTGGGGTTGAAGGAAAAGCCGATCGACCTGACGCAGCTTGCCTCTCTCAAGCTCTTCGACACGCTCTTTCAAAGGTATGTCTTCATCGGCGTCGTGCTTTACCTGATCGCTGTAATGCTATGGTTCGTCGTCCTTTCAAAAGCCGAGCTCAGCTTTGCCTATCCTCTCATATCTATTGCTTACATCATCACAGCCTTTATGGCGTATTTCGTCTTCGGCGAGCGCATTTCCGTATTCCGCTGGCTTGGCATACTGCTTATTCTCGGCGGCGTTTTCCTCATTACCCGGGGCTGAAAGCTGGTTCTGGTCAGTTTTTGATCGTTTCAAGACAGTTTCAAGGCGGTTTTGAAGTTTTTGAGGATTGCAACATGAAAAGTTATTCCAAGCTTTATTTTTTAGTTTAGAGACTTATTTTGACCTTAGAAACAATTAGCAACTTTATTCCAGCTACTAGCAACTATTAGAAGCGTTCAATCACACTCAGAAAATAGTTCGTAAATTGTTTCAAGGAGTTTTTATATCCTATTAAATAGAAATAGATAATAAGAAAACCCGAGTATCCTTATCCTACGGGCTATATTACACTCGGGTTAAAATGCCTGTGGGATATGGAGAAAGCCAAAAAGAGGGTTAATAAAAATGAAAATGAAATTCGACTATGAAAAGACAATTGCAGGATTCATGGCTGCATTGTTAGCTACAACGCCAATTGCGTTCGCAGCTGCTAATGTCGGCACTGCCTTCAGCACGCTCGGTACCAACGGTTCCTTGGATGCTGTGGTGGTCGTCGGTTCAGGTGCTGCTGCCTCGGACGTAGCTGGTGCTGTAGACATAGCGGCAAGAATGGCAGAACTATCCTACACAAAGACATCCACTACTGGTGGTTCTGACGTTAACGGGCTCTCAAAGGATGGAGTGACACTCTGTACTCAGGCAACACCTGAGACAAACTGTCAATTGATTGACGGTACAAACGCATTCCCATCTTCAGGAGTCGTTAAGACGTTCCATTACACAGGACTCAAAGACGCCTCATTCGGATGGAGAGGTGACGATTACGACATCAGGGAACAGGTCGACGTCTCGGCAGTAACGATGAGACACAGCTGGTCATCCAGCGATATCAACGGTACTCCGAAGATGCAGATTGACTCTGGAGACGTCATCTACGAATGGGTTGCTGAAGAGCTCCTGAACGGAACTGGTTCAAGCGGTTCGAAGAACTACACGTATCCGGTTTACATAACGATGCTAGGCAAAACATTTGCCATAGTGTCAACAAACGCGGATAACAGCTTCACTGCCTTGTCCGGTTCGATTGGAACAGCGACAGCTACCAGCGGTGTTACATACGGTGACTACACAGTCTATTCAGACCTAGCAAAGGACAATTCCTGGGCTAGAATAATAATCAAAGACGCCAATGGCAACACAGTCGACACTAAGGTCACAAACGAGGGAGACTCGTATGACTCTAGCACGCTCGGCTTGACAGTAAAAGTTACAGATGTTAGAGCCCTTGACGATGGTACTGTAGTTGGTACAGACGTTACCTTTGGTCCGAAGGGAACGACTGAACACAGATTCGATACTTCAGCTGATACAACCTCAACAGGAACTGAATCAGACAGATTCCCAGGTGAAACAGATTGGGGTATTAGAACAGGTTCAGGATTCTTCCCGGCAGGAACTGCTGGAAGCATTCCAGTCAATTCCAAGATCCAGGTAGTCTATCAGCCAACTAATACAAAGTACCTCAAGCAAGGTGAGAAGCTCGTGTTACCGAACACTTACGCGGAACTCGGCTATCTCGGCTACAACACTGACAAATTCGCCACAATAACAATAAGAACAGTTACTTCCCAGACCGCATACAACTATTCGGCTGACACTCAGTCGTTCGGAAACCTCAACGGTTTCGCGATCGAGTCTGACGTTTCTGGCTCAATAATTGCGAACGGTGGCAATGCCTACACAAAGGCATATGTCCTGTTCAACAGGTCTTACGGAAACGGGAATGAACCTATGTTCCCAGTATTCTTCGGTTACTATGATCAAGGTAAGCAGAAGATACTGATTAACGGAACTGTGCAACAGAACAACACAATAACAGTGGCTGAATACGTCAGCAAGCTGATCAACGGCAATGCCCCAGCGGACAACGCCACGTACGCTTTCAAGTTAAACTATGGAAGCGTGGGTGAGAACGATTGGTACCTGAACGTTAGCGTCAATTCGACGGGTAACTTAATCAGGGTATTCGGAGCTGGAACTGTAGGTGCGTCAATAAACATGACATACCAGAACAAGACTGTGTGGGATTCCTCAACTACACCAGAGTTCCGTTTGGGAGGAACTGCTGCTTCCTCTGATCCAGAAGACGTGAAGGTTACCACAGAAGGTACCGCCGAACAGAAGGCAGGAGAAACTGTTCAGGACGTCTTGGATGACAGTGGAATAATAGTAGTTAATGCCGACGGAAACGCCAATGGTGACAAGGTAGTTCTGAAAGTCCCATCAAAGACACTGACAAACAAAGTCTACTTCGGTAAGCTCGGTGCCACAAGCACTGGCGGAACAGTCAACGCAGTCGTCCCAGTGAAGTCTGCGGTTGCGGTTCTCGACACTGAAGTGACTGCCGCGCACAAGGCTAAGAACATGGTGGCCGTTGGAGGCCCATGCGTGAACTCCGTGGTTGCTGATCTAGCAGCTTCTGGAAAGTTCAAGTACTCATGTTCTGGCTGGCCAGGCAGGGACTTTGGTTTCATCTCTGTCCACGATGGTGGATTCACTACTGGAAAGGTAGTCGTAGTAGTTGCTGGTACTCGCGCAGCTGACACAAGGCTCGCGTCGACAGTATTCCAGCAGCAAGACTTGCTAACCGGTAGGACAGACGCCGCAGTTGAAATAACATCGGCCACAGCAGCTGGTATAACTGCAGGTTAAACTTCGTTTAACTGTAGCAACAGCTGGTCCTGAGAAAACACGAAAAACTTTTGTGGCGTAAAGCCACAACTTTCTTTCTTCTTTTTCTAAAAATTTAATTTCAACTTCCACGCAATTCTAAAAATCAAATCAACATCTGGCGAAAGCCATACATCTCGAAAAGGTTAAAGAGCTTTTAAGAGAAAATCATAAGAGAAATCATAAAGCGAGGGCTAAAATGGCAGAGGATGAAAAAAAGAAGGTCAAGGTCAAATTCAAAGTGACAAGAAACAGGATGATAACTGCGGGATTTATAATTTCAGGAGTCGTCATTGCCTACCTGTATGCGTTGTACGTGCCGAAGCCGGTTTATTCGGTCGATTATAGAGATACGGGCGTCATCCTCAATTTCCGAGTAGACTTGAGGGAGGCAGACAAAATCCCCGTAGATCCGGGACCAGATCAGGTTTACACGGAAATCGTCAATCCGCTTGTGAAAAACATTACAATAGTTTACAAACCAACAGGAAATGAAACAGAGGACAGGTATTACGCGATTGAAGCGTTTGAAATTACTGAAAAGATGAAACTGGGACTGTATGCAAGAAAAATAACTGATGTCGGAATAGACGCAAAACCCCTCTCGTATTTCAACAGGACGACATACGACAATCTTCCCGGAAAAATCCAGCATCCCCTCATAGCGATTGTGCATCCGATTTACGGAAACCAGACGCGCGTCGTTTCAGCCCCAGGCCATGTCGTCTACATTGAGGCGACATCGTATCGCGACCTTGATCTTGCAGTGGTCAAATTTTTAATATCTGCTTTAAGGATAAAATTCTAATTATCAATTATCAGTAGCGATGTGACGATTAATGTTAGCTGAAATGTTGTTCGACGCCGAAATTTACAGGCTGACCCTTTGGACTGCCCTTCTCGTTCTTGGCATTGTCGCTTTTTGGAATCTTATTTACATCAGGGGAAGAAAAAAAGTCCTCAACGAAGTTTATTCCGACTATGAGCCTTCGGTCTCGGTGGTCATTCCGGCGTTCAACGAGCAGAAAA
This sequence comes from archaeon, assembly GCA_035288545.1. Classification (GTDB taxonomy): domain Archaea; phylum Aenigmatarchaeota; class Aenigmatarchaeia; order CG10238-14; family SCSR01; genus DATEAB01. Next base: position 61,573 of record DATEAB010000045.1, read on the forward strand.
CGATTGAAAAGACTCTCAAAAATATTTTCGATTCCGATTATCCTCCCGGCAGTCTGGAGATTCTTGTAGTAAACGACGGTTCGACTGACAAAACGGAAAAAAATGTCAAGGACTTCATCAAAAAATTCGACGCAAGGAACATTGTGAAAATCATCAACATGAAGGCGAACGTCGGCAAGTGCGCGGCTTTGAATTTCGGAGTCGAGCACGCGAGCGGCGAGGTTGTCATAACTACCGACGCTGACACTATTTTCAATAAAGACTCGGTAAGGAAGCTTGTCGCGGGTTTTGCCGACGAGAAGGTCGGAGCGATCGCAGGTTACTACAAGGCCAACCAGTCGCTGACGTTTTCGGACGCAATCCGCTTTCTCAAGCACCATGACTTCAAGAAATTCAGCCACTACTTTTTGGAAAAATTCCAGAACCTCGAATATATCTTGTTCCTTTTCACGCGCAAGAGGCAGGAAATCCTCGACGCTATCATGGTAGTTCCAGGCGCAATCGGCGCGTTCAGGAAGGACGTTCTGCGAAAAATCGGTGGCTTCGACGAGAAAATTTTAATCGAGGATTACGACATAACGCTGAAGGTCCACAAGGCAGGCTACCTAGTGAAGTGCTACAAGGACGCAGAGGCAAGCACCACTCCTCCGCAGACGTGGAAGGAACTAATCGGTCAGCGCATTCGATGGTACCGCGGCGGACTGCAAGTCATGGCAAAGCATTCCGACCTTCTACGCTCGCGCCACGGCTTCGTCTCGTTTGTTTTCGGATTTGAATATGTGAACGTAGTTCTGCAGTTCTTGATATGGTCCCTATTTTTTTCAGGAATTTTCTACAAGGTCTTTATTCTTCAAGAAAGTATTTTATTCCTGCTGATGCAGTGGATAAACAGGATCATCTCGCTTCAGTTCCAGCTCTTCGACTACATTCTTTTCGTCGCAGCAGTCCTCTTCCTCATCGGCATGTTCGAAGCCATCCAGTCAGTCAAACTATCGCGCGCAAGCAGGAAAACTCTCCTCTTCTATCCTCTTTTAGGAATTTATGCGATGTTCCTCGGCTACGTCTGGCTCTATTCATTCCTCGCCCACGTCACTCGCAGGAAAATTTCCTATGCCGGCCGCGGATGGAAAGGCCGCTGATTTTTCCAGCTAATTTTTTCAGAGCAGCTTCAGCTTTCTCGTAATCTTGTCAATTTTTTTCGAGTCGGCAGGCCCGATGCCAATCGCAGTTATCGTCCCTTTCTTCAGCTGCGTCTTTCCCGCGTCTCTCACCAAAAAGTTCGGCAGCCTTGCAGCCTTTATTTTTTTGCAAATGACATTGAACTCCTTCAAGTCATTCACGCGCACGACGATCTTCATCGCCCCTTCCTTGTTCCATCTCTTTACAATTTCAGCATCAGCAGCAAAAGCAGCACCAACAGCAGCATGTGAGCAATGAGCAGCTAACTTTCCTTTTCCCCAATCCAAGTCGCGACGCACGACAATAACTTGCTTCAGCATATTTCTTCTTGGGATTTTTATGAAATAAAAGCGAATTATTTAGAAGGATTTTTATGCAGGAAGACGACTCAACAACTCCGGAAAATGCAGCAGAAACACAACAGCCTCAGCAGCCACAACAACCTACTCAGCATCCTCAGCAACCGCAACAGCCGCAACAGCCACAGCAAATCAACGACGGAATGGAAAAAATAATTCTCGAGGAAATCGCAAGACGGCTCGTGGTGAAAAAGGAAGAGCTGGTCCAATTTCTCGAAGGCAAGACCGCAAATCCTGTCTCGGTTGTCAAAGACGTCACGAAAAAACTGATCAGCGAGCAGCTCGTGACGAACGTGGATCCTGTCAGCATGTCCTCATACGCAATCACGCAGAAAGGAATGCGAGCCGCGAAAGTGTAAGTAAGGCAAATCGTCGAAAGTTAAGCTTTAAATTCTTCATAAATTATTTTATCGTAGTTTCAGTAGACAGTCCCGTCGTCTAGTGGCCAAGGACATGAGGCTTTGGACTTTTGGTCACAAAGCTCTGATTGCGAGATGAAGCAGAAAGGAAGATCCCTCAAAACGTCGGTTCGAATCCGGCCGGGACTATTTTTTATTTTTTAACTAGCAAAACAAAATTTTTACAATGGCAACATCACTACTCGCTGACCTAATCAATTTCATTCTACACATCGACCAGAGCCTCAGCGCGTTGATTCAGACTTTCGGGTTGTGGACTTACGCTATTTTGTTTGCGGTAATTTTTGCAGAGACTGGCCTTGTCGTGGCTCCTTTCTTTCCCGGCGACTCCCTCCTTTTCGTCGCTGGCACTTTCGCTGCCCAGAGTTCGTTGGATATCATGTGGCTGTTCATTGCGCTTTCGGCCGCTGCGATTGCTGGGGACACTGCAAACTATTGGTTAGGACATTACCTCGGTCCGAAAGTTTTCACGAAGCAGAAGTCGCGATTCTTCAAGAAGGAATATTTGCAGAGGGCGCGCGAGTTTTACAAGAAGCACGGAGGCAAGACAATTATCATCGCGCGTTTCGTGCCGATCATCCGCACGTTCGCCCCGTTCGTCGCAGGCATAGGCGAGATGAGCTACAGAAAATTCTTGACATACAACGTCGTCGGAGGAATCGCGTGGGTCGCTATATTTCTCTTCGCCGGCTATTATTTCGGCACTCTTCAGGTCGTCCGCGACAATCTCTCAGTCGCGATCATCCTCATCATCGTCGTCTCTCTCATCCCAGTGATTCTGGAAGTCGTCAGGGAAAAAAGAAAAATAAAATCAAAGAAAAAGAAGTGAAATAATTATGAAGTGCAGCACGATTATACAAAACGCGAGAAAGCAAAAAAGAAAGCTGCTTACGCTGGCAGAGTCGCAGACGATTTTGCAGCGGCACAAGATTCCTTTCGTGAAAAATATTTTGGTGAAATACGAGGAGGACGCGATCAACGCAGCGAAGAAGATCGGTTTTCCTGTCGCACTCAAGGTCGTGTCGCCGGACATCACGCACAAGACCGAGTTCGGGGCGGTGCAGCTGAACTTGCGCAACGAGGCAGAGGTCTTGCTTGCATTTAGAAAAATCGTTCACTCGATAAAAAAGAGGCGGAGAGATGTGAGAATTTCTGGCTTCCTTGTGCAGCAGATGGTGGGCGGCGCGGAAGTTTTGGTCGGAGGAAAGAAGGATTTGCAGTTCGGACAGACGCTGGCGTTCGGGGCGGGCGGCGTGTTTGTCGAAGTTTACGACGACGTCTCATTCCGTGTCGTGCCGATAACGAAGAAGGACGCGAGGGAAATGATCGAGGAAGTGAAGGCGTACAAAATTTTGCACGGCTACCGCGGCAGACATTACGACTTGGCTGCGCTGGAAAAAATCCTGCTGCACACATCGGAACTTTTGGAAAAGCATCAGGACATCGTCGAGCTCGACATCAATCCGATTTTCGTCGGAGCGAAGGGCGCAGTCGCAGTCGACGCGAGGATTGCAATAAGTTAATTTTTCGTTATGCAAGATTGGAAAGGTCATTTAATTTTCGGACTGCTGCTTACGATCGCTTGGATCAGCGGAATTTATTTTTTCGGAATTTTTTCTCTCACGTTCGAAACTGCACTTCTTCTCGTTGCCGTCGTGATGTTTGCGAGCTTGTTTCCAGACATCGACCTGCGAGAGTCGAAGATTCGCGACTGGTTTTCTCTTGCAGTTTCTGCAATTGTTTCCGCAGTCTACATCTTCACCTATCGCGACACGTGGTACTACGGTCTTGCCTACTTCCTAATCCTCTACTTCCTGCTGAGAAACGTCCCCTCGAAGCACCGCGGCTTCTCGCACTCTATGAAATTTGCAATCTTGTTTTCGATAGTCATCGTCATGCTGGTTCATTTTGCGCTCGGCTTGTCGCCTAACGATTTTATTTTCTGGTT
>DATEAB010000046.1:0-9323 GCA_035288545.1 archaeon
GCAATTCATTCTGTCGATTCAAGCTATTTGGTCTTTGTATATCCAAGCAGCAATGATAGGCTGATTTCGTTCATTCAAGAAGCTCCAATAATCGAGCCAAACATAGTGTGGGTTCAGATGAGAAGCGTCACTTGGGACAACATGTATTGGAAGTATGCAACAGATTATTACAATGGAAATCAAGCCGCTGCATATCCAGAAATGGAAAGCACATATCAAAAAGTCCTTTTCGCAGCGCAAAATATCACAGGAGCTCCAAAATATCCTGTCATGCTTTTGGAAACAGAGGCAACAACAAGCCTTCCAAATCCCACTCAATATGTGACTGATTTATTGAATATTTTTGCAAAACATCAAGTTGGAATTTCTTGGTGGTCGGCAGATATACAACCGTCCACTACAGAAGAAGTTTGGATTTTCTTCTTCAACGATTCAAACTATAACCTCACGCCTTTAGGGCAAGCTTGGAAACAAAAACTGTTAGCCACATAGGAGTAAAACCTTGCTTGCATCCGTAATTAAAATCCACTAAAAGTTAATGCTGATGTGTTGCACGAGGAATAATTTTTATTTTATTTCAAATTCTACTTTACTTCCAACTTTTATGCTGTGCTTGTCAGCAAATCCTGCATTGACTTCCAGCACGTACATGGCAGGAGCGTTCGGCGCGTAAGTCGGGCAGCTCGTCAGTTTGCACGGCTGGGCGTTTTCCTGAATGTAGACGACATGCTTTGTTGAATTGACCCAGATTATGTCTAGAGGAATGGAAGTGTTCATCATCCAAAAGCCGTAGTAGCCCTCAGTGTCGAAAAGAAACAGCATCCCATCGATTTCTCCGAGCGAACTGCGGAACATCAATCCCTTCATCTTCTTCAAGGCCGTGTCAGCAATCTCGGCATTCACCGCCGTATCTCCAATCTTCACAACAGTAAATTTCGCTCCACCAATTCTCAAAGTCGACAAATAACCAACAGCAACAATAGCCAACACAATCAGCAGAACAATTACGATTTCTGTCGGAAAGGCCATAAGCTCACTTAAGTCCACTTACAATAACTTTTAATAAGCACAAATTTATTTATCGAGCAAGCAGGGGTACCCAAGGCTGGTCAAAGGGGCATGAAGAAACTGCCTAGGTTTCTTGTCAAGCTTAGGACCATGTCGGTTAGTCCGTTCGTGAGTTCGAATCTCACCCCCTGCACAAAAATTTTACTGAGAACCGTCATTGATTAATACTTATTTTCCATATCTTTTTTCATGTCATCACTGTCCGAATGGAGCAGAAAAGACTTTGACACAGAACTGATGTACGCGGTAGCATTCGCAAGTTTGCATGTTCGGACGTATAATTTAATAATTTCTGAACTCGGTTTGGACAGTGAAAAACATCACGGTTATGAATTTGTTATGGCCAAAGATCTTGCACGTGAAACGATGAAACTACAAGGTTCCTTTGAAAATAAATTAATTTATATAAAATCTAGACTAGTAGGAATAATTGAAAGAAGAAAATTGTGAATCGTGCATAAAATTTGCAAAGCTTTATCTATTTCTACTCAACTGTTTATTCAGGAAAGGTTTTGGTTGCGGAGTGTGAAAAAGTAAAATGAACTTTAAAGAATTTATACAGCACGAAAGAAAACTTGACAAGGTCATTCGCTTCTCCGCACATCCGAGGGTGAAGGACCAGACAGTCAGCCAGCACATATTTCATGTCTCGCTCTACGCAATGGTTCTCGCTGACTTGGAAAGGCAGAACGGAAACGAGGTCAATGTGGAGGAAGTTTTACGCGGCGCGCTGCTGCATGACCTGGAGGAAAGTCTGACAGGGGACATCATCTACGACTTCAAGCACCGCGACGAGCACATGGCAAGGCAGATCAAGGAAATGGGCAAGCAGTTTTTGGAGCAGATCGTCGGCAATCTTCCAGAGGAAATTTCCACCCGCTACACATTGCTGTGGCAGGACGCGAAGAACGAAAGAATAGAGGGGAAGATTCTGAAAGCCGCAGACAAGCTCGAGGCGCTGGCGTACTGCGAGGAGGAAATCCGCATAGGCAACAAGTATTTTGAAAGGATTGCCGGGAAGCTGAAGGAAGAGCTGAAAGGATTGAGGATGAAGTCTGTTGATTCTGTTTTGCAAAATTGGGAAACTGCTGATGCGAAAATAGAGGCTGATAAAAATGGTTAATAAAAAAGGTTTGCCCGAATGGGGAGAAATGGTTCTGGCGAGGGTGGAACGCATGACGCCGTACGCCGCTTACTGCAAGCTTGTCGAGTATCCCGACGTCAGCGAGAGCATGATTCACGTCAGCGAGGTGAGCGGGAAGTGGGTGCATGACATCCGAGATTTCGTAAAGGTCGGAAAGCAGATCGTCGCGAAGGTCGTGAAGGTTGACTATCAGAAAAATTATGTCGGTCTCAGCCTGAAACGTGTGAGCAAGTATGATGAAAAACAAAAGATAAACGAATTTCGGCAGGACCAGCGCGCGGAAAAGCTTCTTGAGCAGGCAGCGAAGGAAGCGAAAGTTACGCCAGAGCAAGCATATTCGGAAGCTGGCCACGTGTTGCAGGAAAAGTTCGGCTCGATTTTTGCTGGATTTGAGGAAGGAAAAAACGGGGCGGAAGTGCTGTCAAAGAATGGAGTGCCTGAGAAGTGGGCGAAGATAATTGCAGAGATCAGCGGTAGAAGTTTTGTTGAAAAGCTGACCATCATCAAGGCGGACATCGAGCTGAAGAGCTTTGCGAAGGACGGGGTCGAAAAAATCAGGAGCATGTTGGAGAATTTTGCGAAGAAGACCGGAGCGACGGTGAAGTACATCAGCGCGCCGAAGTACAGGATTGAGCTGATAGCGAAAGATCCGAAGACGACGGAGAAGAAAATCGTTGAGCAGCTCGAGGCGGTCGTCAAGGCAGCGAAGGAAGCGGACGGAGAGGCAAGCTACAAGTTTATCAAAAGTTAAAAGCCGATTAAATAAGCTCGCAAAATGCTTTATAATTATGAAATTCAGAATTCTTGGAAAGACTGGTCTGAAAATTTCTGAAATTGGAATGGGATGCTGGGAAATGGGGGGAGATTTTTGGAAATCCACTGATGAAAAATCGGTGGAAGCGCTCACAACGGCAGTGAAATTCGGAATAAATTTTTTTGATACTGCGTTTGACTACGGTCAAGGTCACAGTGAATGGATTGTAGGAAAATTTGCGAAAGAAAATTCTGATAAAAATATAATAGTTGCTACCAAAGTTCCTCCAAAAGATGGTCACTGGCCTGCTATCGATAACAATATTCAAAATGTTTTTCCAAAGGATCATATCATCGAATTCGCAATGAAAAGCTACGAAAACCTAGGAGAGAGAATAATCGACCTGCTGCAGTTGCATGTGTGGAGGGACGAGTGGGTCGACGAGGCCTGCTGGCAAGAAGCGTTCGACGAGCTTAAAGAGGAGGGAATTATCAGGTTTGTTGGAGTGTCTATAAACGACCATTCTCCTGATTCGGCGTTGAAAATCGCTGCAAGCGGGAAAATCGACTCACTACAGACCATATACAACATTTTCGACCAGTCGCCAGAAGACAAGCTTTTCAATGTCTGCATGAAAAACAAAGTCGGCGTAATTGCGCGCGTTCCTTTTGACGAGGGCTCGCTGACAGGAAAATTCACAGAAAAAACGAAGTTCGATGACTGGAGAAAAAATTACTTTACGAAGGAGAGGCTGAAAGAAACTGTGATAAGAGTTGAGAAATTAAGATGGCTGGAAAAACCGAGTAGGACGTTTGCACAGGCCGCACTGCAGTTTTGCGTGCATCATACAGCAGTCAGCACAGCCATTCCAGGAAGCACAAATCCGAAACATGTTGAAGACAATGCACGTGCGGCAGACGGCGGGCTAAAAGAGGAAGAAATTAAAAAAGTCAAAGCGCATAGATGGGTAAGGAACTTCTATCAGCACTGGTGAAACAAATGGCAACAAAATTGAGAATTTGCAGAAACTGCGGCAATTATTCCTTCAAAAATATCTGCCCGAAATGCGGAAACGTGACGAGCAACCCTCATCCCCCAAGCTTTTCTCCCATCGACAAGTACGGCAAGTACAGGCGCGCGGCGAGGAATATTTGAAAAATTTTTAAAACAAAGTAAAGCTTATATTTCTTAACTAATTAGCAATTCACTATGAAAACAACACATGTTCCCGGCATCGCAGTCCGTTATTTAAGAAGAACAAATCTTTATCGCATAAGAGATTTTCAAGCACCAAAACTTCCTAAATTTCCAGAATCAGAATTATTGAAAAATAGAGGATATGAGATGTATTATGACGCTGAAAGTTTCAAAAATGATATCGAATCAGCAATTCGCAAAAACAGGCCAGAGAACAATCCTATGGAAGGTTATGCAATTGCGACAAATGAAAAGGGTGAAATTATTGGATTTGCTTTGACCGGTGGGGTAATTGCATTTGCAAAAATCGAGGGCAGATATAGAAGAATACCCGATGTCCATTATGTATACTGCCACCCAGACTATCGAAGACAAGGAATTGGAACAGCACTAGTCGAAAAACTTCTTCAGCATCATACCTTCTTGGAAATTTCTGGTGCCTCATATTTGGGTGAGAAGTTCACAAAGAAGTTGTTAAAATTATATGGTCATGCAGAGGATGAAAAAGTAATTCGTGCTCCAAAAAAAGTTTCTAAGAAACATAGCCCTGAAAAATCTTTAAATGACCAGCAAACGAAATTAAAGTAAGAGTTTCTATGGCGACAAAAATTGTTGAGCTCGAACGTCCGAAGCTGAACAATCCGGTTTTCATCGAAGGCCTGCCAGGCGTAGGCAATGTCGGCCGCATAGCTGCCGGCTACATGGCTGAAGAGCTCAAGGCGAAAAAATTCGCCGAACTTTTTTCAAGCCACTTCATGCCTTTCGTCCTGCTTCATCAGTCCTCTGCAGTGCACGTGCTGAAGAACGAGTTCTATTATTACAAGGCGAAAAACAAGAAAGAGCGAGACATGATAATTTTGATTGGAGACAGCCAGAGCGTGGATCCTGAAGGGCACTATGAAATTGTCGATAAGATTTTGGAATACGTCAGCAAATTCGGCTGCAAGGAGATGTTCACGCTCGCCGGACTCAGCGTCGGAGAAAAAATCAAGAAACCGAAAGTCATCGGCGCGGTGAGCGAGCCCGACTTGATCAGGAAGTATGGCAATTTGGGAATTGATTTCGATGCAGGCGCGCGCGTCGGAACAATAGTCGGGGCGTCAGGCCTGCTGCTCGGACTCGGTCGTTATTACAAGGTCAAAGGTGTCTGCCTGCTCGGAGAGACAGTCGGCTTTCCAATAATTCCTGACCCGCGAAGCGCAGAGGAAATTCTTAAAGTCCTTGTCAAGGTCGTCGGCACGAAGATCGACATGAGCAAGCTTGAGAAGAAGATAAAGGAAATGGAGGAATTTATAAAGAAAGTGGAGGATGTGCAGCGCAAAGCTCTCGGCCAGTTCATGCATCCGGCAGGAGAAAAGCCCAGCGACCAGAAAGAAAAATTGAGTTACATAGGATAAAAAAATAAAACGGATGAAAAATTTTTCTAATGCAGAGACGACGACTGCAGCGATGACGACTAAGAGTAATGATGATGATTATAGTCTAGAAAATATATTTTCAAGTATATACGTGCAATACTTACAACAAACATCCGCCTTTGCCCTGTCGTTTTCAAGCAAGTAAAAAAACTTTAAAAACATCTCGCTACAATAAGAATTGATACTAAGGTAAAAACTAAGGTGAAGAATGAAATGCCAACAAGACTTTTGATACCGAGAAACGATTACCTAGCCAGCGGACTGCACATCGGAATGAAGCAGCGCACTGCGGACATGAAAGAGTTCATTTATAAAATCCGCAGCGACGGCATGTCCGTGCTCAACCTGAGGAAAGTCGACGAACGAATACGCTCGGCGGCAAAGTTTTTGGGCAGGCAGCAGAAAATCATGGTCGTAGGACGTAAGTATGTCGCGCACGAGCCGATAATGAAGTTCGCAGAGGTCACTGGCATGGAGGGTGTCGTAGGCCGTTTCCTTCCAGGCACCCTGACAAACCCGAAGTTCAGGCACTACTACGAGGCCGATGTCGTAATTATCTCCGATCCGCTTATCGATTATCAGGCACTGCGAGAGGCAGTTTCGGCCCGCGTGCCAATCGTCGGGATATGTGACACTTTCAACGAGACCCGCAATATCGATCTCGTCATTCCGGCTAACAACAAGAGCCGCAAGGCACTGGCAACCCTTTTCTGGCTTCTCGCACGCGAGATTCTCAAGTTGAAGGGGCAAATCGCGTCGGACAAGGAGTTCAAGTTCAGCATCGAGGACTTTGGCGGAAGGGAAGAATACGATAGGTTTGACAGAGAGTACGACAGAGAAGACAGGGAAGATAGAGAAGATAGGCATGGAAGAGAAGAAAGGTACGATAGGGAAGAAAGATTTTAAAGATTTGAAAGATAGGAAAGATGAATTCAGAACTGTTTTAGGAAAATATTTTAATAAATAATTAAGAAAGTAAAAATTTACGAGGCAACATAGTTAACTGCAGCTAAAGCATCAATTCTTCCGTAACCATAGCTTGTGTCGTAACCAGTTTTGCCAAGATCTTTTGCTGTCTTGATCAATGCATCTTGAACTTGTTCGTCAGTGTAGCCAGAATGAGCATATCTAATGAGAGCAGCAATTCCGCTTACAACTGGAGTTGCCATGCTTGTTCCGCTTGCTGTCGCAAAACCTCCGCCGAGCCATGTAGAGTAGATGCCTACGCCAGGAGCTGTCACATCGAGCGCCTTTCCTTTACCAGACCAATTCGGAACTTTGTTCAAACTATCAACTGCTCCTACTGTGGTTGAAGAGCTAATGCAGCCAGGAATCGAAACTCCCGATCCACCCGAATTACCAGCAGCTACAACAACCAAAACATTCTTGCTTCTCGCATAATTAATTGCATTTGTCATGCTTGGCATCACGCTGTCACAAAAGCCTTTGTACGTGTAAGGAGGTCCAGTACCAAGGCTCATGCTTATTGCATCTGCGTTGAAGTCATCACCAGTTCCATAAACTCCGTCAGGCCCATCAACAGCATAATAAACAGCAGCAACGACATCGCTGAAATATCCGCTTCCGCTTGCATCCAAAACACGCACTGCGAGAACGTTAGCATCAGGTGCAACCCCTCTGGCAGAACCGCTGTTTGCAGTGATTATTCCTGCAACATGTGTGCCATGTCCGTTCAAATCCATCGGATTGTTGTCGTCATCAACAAAATCTCTTCCAAGAACAATACTATCGCTTAACTGTGGATGAGTATAATCAACACCAGTGTCAAGAACTGCTACAATTCTTCCTGCTCCAGTATTGCCAGCTGTATGAACGTCATCAGCATTTATCTGAGCATTAGCTCTAATGTCCATTGCAAAAACTCTAACATCTTCCTGAAGTCCTAGCAATGAGGCAATTCCTCTTGGGCAATAAACAGCTGTCAAATCTTTGACCTGTCTTGCAACACTACAGCCAACAGCTATAGCATTCTTCACCTTCTCACCATGAGCGATAAATCTCCCTCTTCCGTTCTCAGCAGAAAGAACAAAACTAGGCAGTACAAAAGCAAAAGTTGATGTAAGCACTATCAATGCAAGCACAATGGCAATATTTCTCATAACTCTCTAAATTATATTTAGGGTATAGAAAGGTATTTAAGGACTTCGTTGCTTTAATAGAAATGAGGCGAGTTGGTCGGGTAGCTTCGCAAACTTCGCTCTTGCGTCAAAGTAAGAGCAAGGGAGTGAGGAAGTTCCATCCACCTTTTGAGGTGCCAGCCAAGGATAGATGCTGGTGCGTGAGAACGCAGCGTCGATATCAGAAACGATACCTCTTCAACCGTGCAAAGGCAAAATGCCGAAGCAAGGCGATGATGCATTAGCTGAGTGTGTTGAAAGAGGGTGAAACGGATCGGCGACCCTGTGAGGTGCAAGGCTTTAGCTGCTCAGACAAATGCTACCTACATGCCATCGGCGGCCGTCAAAAGCTGTCAAGGCATAAAACACAAGATGGGCTATGGCCAACACGCCTTTTTATTTTTAACTAACAACAATTGATGATTGAAGAAACGAAGTGGAAATGAAATAGAAACGGGGTAGAAATGAGGTAGAAACGATGGTAAGACAGAAAGACAAAATTTACATGCCGATGGGAACTGGAGGGCTTCTGAGGTTCGCCGAGGAAGAGAAAGTCGTTTTCAAAGTCAAGCCCAAGCAAGTAATTATTTTGACAGCAGCGATAGCGGCAGTTGAAATTCTTCTAAAGATTTTTGTGCCTCTTTAACGATTATTTATTTAGTTGAACATGCCACAGAAAATTTTTCTCGGACCGGCAGGAGTCGCAACTGTCAGCAAAGATAGGTCTACTCTTGGCGGAATAAGAACTGTTCACGATATCGGTCTGAACGCGATGGAGGTCGAGTTCGTCCGAGGGGTAAAGATGAAGCCGCAACTTGCAGAAGAAGTCGGACAGCTTGCAAAAGAATTGAAAATTAATCTAACCGTTCACGCGCCGTATTACATCAACCTCTGTTCGAAAAGCAAGCAAATCATCGAGGCAAGCAAGCAAATGATTCTCGACTCAGCGGACCGCGGCGAGCGGATGGGGGCGGAAGCTGTTGCGATACACACAGCATATTACAGCGGACTGACACCGCAGCAGGCGTTCGAAAAAGTTAAGGAAGGTTTTCTCGACATTTTGGAAGAAATGAAGTCGCGCGGCATGACGCACGTTAAGCTGGGCGCGGAGACGATGGGAAGGTGGAGCCAGTTCGGTTCGCTTGAAGAAACGATTGCGTTGTGGAAAGAATTGAAATATCAAGTCATTCCGTTCATCGACTGGTCGCATTTGTACGTGCGGGGTAAAGGAACTATTGATTACGGAAAAATTTTCGACACGCTCAAGCCGCTGAAACTTCCGCACATCTACTCACATTTCCAGAACGTCAAGAAGAACAAACATGGGGAATGGGTGGATATCCACACGCCGATAGACGGACATCCGCCGTTCGAGCCGCTGGCAAGAGAAATTCTAAAACGCAAGGTCGACATAACAATCATCTGCGAATCACCGATAATCGAGGAGGACAGCCTGAAGATGAAGAAAATTTTTGAAAAATTAGGTTACAAATTCTGAATTCAACCTTTCACATTTCCAATCGGCCGCAGCTGAACGACTTTTTTAGAAATTCCAGCTCTGTCCATAGTATCTACAACTTCTGAAATATTTTTGTAAGCTATTC
>DATEAB010000047.1:0-34336 GCA_035288545.1 archaeon
GGGCGGGAAACGTGCTGACGAGGGAGTTTCTTGAATGGAGAAATGAGTTGAACAAATGGAGGATGGAATGGATGAAAGGAGAGGTTGCTGACTTGGAGAGGATGATGCGGGACAAAATTTTGCATGCATGGTCGAACTTCCATATTGCCGAACCAACAATGCGAGACGTGTGGGAAACCATGCCGTCTTACCGCTTCGGCGTGCTGCGGCAGCTTTCAGATTCTTCCGTAGCCGAGACAAATAAAGTTTTAGACCACATGGTCGAGAAAGGACTTGCGTTCAGAATCAGGGACAAAAGCGGACAGGGAATTTATTTTTACTAGGCATCGAGTAAGTTTAGCAGGCACCAGTCATCTAGCCTGGTAGGATACGAGCTTCCCAAGCCTCTGACGGAAAGAGCTCGACGCACGGGTTCAAATCCCGTCTGGTGCAATTTTTTGAAAAGTTAAGCAGTTTTAGTGAGCTCGCACGCAGATGCGAACGTTGCTTTCTGGCAGAGGGAAAGTTTCAAGAAAACCGTAGGTTGTCTTTATCTTTATTCGTCGTGGTGGATGCTGCTCCTGTCGTAAATGTAAAATAAAAATGAAGATGATGAAGAGGAAAGCAAAATTAAAAAGGATTTAAATATTAAGATTATGTAATAGTTGAAAAGGTGTCGGTTGATAGAAATGGTTAAGCGCACAGGACCAACGAATCCTTACTTGAAAAGCCTAGTAAGAGAGCTGGAAAAGTCCGACTCGGCGATATGGCAGAAAACTGCTGAAAAATTGGTCAAGGCGACGAGGAAACGGGTCGAAGTCAACTTGAGTGACATCAACAGGCATGCAAAGGACGGAGACGTGGTGCTTGTTCCCGGAGTCGTGCTGGGAAGCGGGAGTCTGCAAAAGTCAGTCAGTGTGGCTGCATGGAAATTTTCCGGAAGTGCGGAGCAAAAAATAAAAAAAGCGAAAGGAAAAATTCTGACGATTGGGGAGCTGGTGAAGGAAAAGCCTAAAGGAACTGATGTGAAAGTTATTGCGTGATAATTATGAAAATTTACAATGCAGAAAACCAAATTTTAGGTCGTTTTAGCTCGATTGTCGCGAAAGAGTTGCTGAAAGGCGAGACGATTGTTGTTGTGAACGCCGAAAAGGCTGTCGTCGCGGGCAGGCCAAGGTACACGCTGGAGAAATACGCCCACAAGTACGAACGCGGAGATCCGCTGCACGGGCCGTTTTTCCCTAAGCAACCTGACAGGATCTTGCGCAGAACCGTGCGCGGGATGCTGCCGTGGGACAGAACGAAGGGAAGAAATGCTTACAGACGATTGCATGTTCACATTGGTGTGCCCGACGAGCTGAAGGGAAATGAAAGCAGTTTCATGAAAGTCGAAGCTGCCGATGCGGATAAGTTGAATACAAAATTTGTTACAGTCGGAGAAATCGCGATGCATATTGGAGCGAAGAAACGCTGGTAATTGTTGATGAAATGAAATTGATGAATTGATGAAATGGTGAAATGATATGGCTGAGAAAAAAACTGGCAAAAAGAAGGAACAAAAGAAGGAAGAGAAGCAGAAGATGATAGTCACGACAGGAAAAAGAAAAAATGCAATTGCGCGTGCGAACATAAAGCCAGGAAGCGGCCTTGTGAGAATAAATGCAGTGCCTGTCGAGATTTGGGGGAACGAATTTTTAAGAATGCGCGTGATGGAGCCGTTGCTGCTGGCTGCGGACGTTTCAAGCCGCGTGAACATCGACGTGAATGTGAGAAGCGGCGGCTCGGTCGGACAGTCAGAGGCGGCTAGAATGGCCATCGCGCGGGCGCTGGTTGATTTTACAAAGGACCAGAAGTTGCGCGAGAAGTTCGTTGCATATGACAGAAACATGCTTGTTTTCGATCCGCGAAGAAACGAGCCTCATCACGCAGGTGGCGCGAGCAAACGCGGAAGTCGTCGCCATAAACAGCGTAGTAAACGTTAATTAATGATGAGTATTTTTGTCAGCCTTTTGGGTCTTAACACATATTTTTGAAGAGATTTTTGGTAATTAAACAAGATTTAAATCTTTAACTAAACATCGAATCTTTGATTAATATGTCACAATATATTGGATTAAATGAAATTGGTAAAAGATTGAAAATTTACTACCAAAAATTTTTAGAAAGATCAGACCTTCCTGTTGTTGATGTTGCTTCAATCCCATCATGGTCAGAACAACATTCAGAATATAAAATTATTAGGGAAATGGAAAAACAAAGACTTGTAAAAATTGATGAGAAACCGGGAACATTTGGTGTTTATTTAACTGAAAGGGGTAAAAGACATGGGGCAGAATTGCACAAGATTTTAGATAGCATTCCTAAATTGGAGTAGTTCATCTAGAGAGCATTGTTTCTTAATATGCCTAAATCAATCTCATTTTAACACCTATTAAAATATTCTCGCACTGTTCTTCAGGCCGGGAGCACACCTCCCGCATTGAACCAAGAACCAACCAAAGAAATAAAGATTTAAAAGCATAACAAATAAATAACATACACTCGGTGTCGATACTTTTGCTTAGATTAGTGGGGAATGAATGATAGAATGATTGTACCTGTAAGATGCTTTACTTGCGGCAAAGTTCTAGGTCATCTTTGGGAAGAGTATCACAGAAGAATTGAAGCTGGAGAAGACGCTGGAAAAGTAATGACCGACCTGGGAGTGAAGCGTTATTGTTGCAGACAGCTTTTCATGGGTCATGTTGACTTGCTGAAAGAAGTGAGTCAGTTCAAACCATAAAGTACAAACCAAACAATAGCAATAGATAACAAGGAAAAAAAATTACAAGTGAAAAATTATGGCAGCGATTCCATGGCCGAACAACAGGCTGACGAGATTTGAGGTTGCGCGACTTGTAGGCGCTCGTGCATTGCAGATCGCATTGGGAGCTCCGATTCTCGCCAAAACAGAAAGTGCGATAAGTCCGATTGATGTCGCGCGTGTCGAGTTCAAGAGCAATATCTTGCCGATAACCGTAAAGAGAAAACTTCCTTCAAACGAGTTTGTCGTGGTGCAGATAAGAAAGGCGATTGAGAACTGGCTTGCTGAGTATAACGGAGAAATTTAAATCCTTTTTCAAATAGTTCTTTAGCATGGGTAGATTCAAGCAACAATACGATGTTAAAGATTTGAATCACAAATTAGACGAGCTTAATGATTTTCTGAATTACTGGCAAAAAAGGGAACTTTCGGCACTGGAAAAAAGACAGCTGTCACCAGGAAGCTATGTCGCTACAGTAGAAGCAATTTTTCCGCTTAATAGATGGGCAGAATACGTAAAATGGAAAGAACAAATTGATCTTAACTTCTTCTCAAAATTTAGACATGGAGCAAGAAGAAGAAAACAATTTCCGACAAAATTTAGAGGCATTAAATGGGTTGATGAGAAAAGTTTTTCCGATGCTGCAATTGTATCTGAAGAATTTACAAAGCATAAAGAAACGCTAGAAAAACTGAAAGACAGTTTGTTCATGATCACAACGATAACTCCTTTCCATCATGCAACAAAAGCACAAGTTTCAATTGATTTCCAGCCACATCAAAACGCGAGAGAATTAAATCCATTTTCAGTTTTGAAGTATGAAATGAAAGTGACAAAATATTTTGGTAGAATGACAATCTTGCATCCAGAAACTATTGATGAATTGCTTGCAAGATATTCTGATGAAATGATTTCAACTGTAATTTTTCACAATATCAGAAATAAAAATCCGTTGGTCAAATGCTTGGTGGAATACGGAGAGCCTGAGGCCATTAGATACGAATATGAAGATGAAAAAGGAAGACAACCATTGACTTTCAACAATGAAGAAGATATCATTAATAAAGTAAGAGGATTTAAGAAAACATTCAAGAGCGGAAAATCAAGAGTTTATCATGCTGGAGCGTTTTACGGCTCTGTTGATTTAGCTGGCAAAAATTATCCGAGCATTATGTTTGTTGAAACCGATTTTGGAGATTTAATGAGCAATTCGCAGTGGAGATTGAATGCCGCAGTTGAACAATACATACTCGATATCCTTTCTGATAACGGTATAAGAACAGTAGTTCAGTTTTCAGGTTCTGGAGGTTTTCATAATTTAGTTGGTTTAGGATTTTCTGAGTTTCCACCAACGTATTTCGACATATTGCAAAAAACTTTGTGGGACGAAAGAAAAATGGAATATAGCAACTACGGTTTTGCAAAAATCGCGGCTGAAGTCATAGGATATCTTGTTTATAAAATGATGGAAAGAGAAATGGGCTTAAGAGTTGTTTCTATAGATCCTATCAGAAAATGGGAAAGGTTGTTTAAGATTCTTATTGATCCCTCACCGAACAAATCATTTGGGGAATATCACTTGCCATGTTCAACTCATTTAGGCTCTGGCGCTATATGCAGTAGATTAGAAATTGATGATTACAGGCTTCCAAATTTTGCATACGACAAAGATGAGCTGATGAAATTCGCACAATTAGAAAATATCAAACTCCAAGCAAGATCAAATCCAGAAATATATCTTACAACTGCTCCGACAAATAGCTTGCAGACAATGGATGACTTCGCGCAAAAATACAGAAGAGAGTTTGAATTAATGTTTTGGATAAGAAGAAAAATACAGAGAATGCAAAGAGAGGCAATTTCTTACTCACGAGACACTGTTCTTTTCTTAAAATCCGAATATGAAAATGAAGCAATAAAAAGTTTATACGGACAGACAACCCTTGATGCTACTCCAAAAACCTAACATCATCAATCTTTCCATCGGCATCCCTGTCAATTCCTTGCACGACCTTTGCGATTGCAGCAGCATCGAAGCGGTTGCCCTTCTCGACTTCTTTCAGCTTTTTCAGCAGGGCCAGGATTCCTGCTTTTGTTCCTTTGAATCTCTTTCCAGCAATGACGAGGACGTGCTTTTCTTCATTGAAAGGATTTTTCATCTTCGCAAGTATTCCAATGTCCTCCTCAACGTAAACCTGCTTTGAAAATGGCGAAACGATGTTCCATTCGCGGTGGTAGTCGAAGTAAAGTGGCATGCTCTTGTTTATTCGCTCTACTGCATTGTTGGTTTTTGGCCCGCCCACGAGAATGAGGTTGTTGTTTTTGTAATCCTCCTCTTTCATCTCGGTGTCGAGCTTGTAGTTAGGAAGCGGCGAGTCGCGAGTTAGATGCCCGAGAAAAAGTGCTATGTCGATTGCCGCGATGCCATCCGATGCCTGCGCGCCATACTTGCCATGGGGGTCGGGCGAACCGACTACTATAATAGCGTTGAGCTTGCCGTTGTCGAGAAACGGCTCGAAAAATTTGACCTCGTTTGCCTTTGTTTTGATTCCAGAAATGCTCTTATGGTTGAAAAGTTTGAAGGAAACGACTGGGTATTGCGCTGCATATATTTTTGCCACCGCTCCGACACGCTTTTCAGTTTTAATAAGTTTGATTAAACCTGCTCTTTCTAGATTTCTGAAATGATAGTAGATTTTTTGCTCGTGCTGCTTGAGCTTCCTCGCCACGTCCATCGCCGAGCTCGGCTGCTTCGAAAGCACTTGTAAAATTCTCTGAGCAAGCTCAGTGCTGAGAATTGTGAATATCTTCGGGTCTTTGACGAGCAGCGACTCGTAGATCTTCTGCTCGTTTTCCTCTGCATCTTCCTCAACGTAAAACGGCATGCAATGACCTCATAACCTCGAATGGGCTTATTATAACCTATACTATAACCTTATAAATTTAACTTTAGGGGTTAGGCCTTTTAAAGCCTGCTTTTCGCGACTTAACGGTGTTATACCAAAGAATTTTTTTAGGTTTGATTTTTATTCAACTTATTCCATACAATACTACAGGGAAGGAGGCAAACCCCACAGAGGTAATCTGACACCGACATCTTAGTTTAAAAAAGCTTCCTTCCCTGATTATTCAAATTGTCAAAAAAAAGGAAAAAGGAAAAGGCGGAACACCGATGAGAAAACCCGAATCCCCTCTTTTTGGCCGCATTTTCTTCCTTTTTCCTTGTTTGAATAATTTTCGCAAAACAAACAAATGATAAGACGATGAAAAATATGATACCATGCCCAAGATGCAAATCCGATGATATAATCAGGATTTCAACTTCGTACCCGAAGGCATACGAATGCAACTCATGCGGTAACATTTTTGTATCGGCTCCACAGTCACTTACAGACGATTGATGAGACAGATACAAAGACAAAGTAAAAAACAGGACAGAAACTGCAACAAAAAAAAACAATTCAGAAATGCAGAAAATACAGTAGTGCAAAAGAGTGATAAAAATGTGCGGTATCTTCGGCTATTTGGGCCAGCAGCCTGCCTCACCGATACTTCTAGAAGGGATAAAACGGCTTGAATATCGCGGATATGATTCAGCAGGAATGGTAACGAAATGGAACAGCCTTCATTTGAAAAAGGACGCTGGAAAAATAGACGAAATTAATGCGCGACTTGATTTCACTGATCTTCCTGGAAAAGTCGGGATTGCCCACACGCGCTGGGCGACACATGGAGCGGTAACGCAGACAAATGCTCATCCTCACATGTCGAACAACGGAAAAATAGCTGTGGCGCATAACGGGATTGTGGAAAATTACCAAGAGCTGCGCGATTTTCTGAAGGAAAATGGTTTTGTTTTTTACACCCAAACTGACACGGAGATAATACCGAACCTAATTGAGTTTGAAATGCGAAATGGACTTGATTTTGAGAAGGCGTGCATTTCCTCGTTCAGAAGGTTGGAGGGAAGTTATGCGATTGTTGTGATGTGCGAAAGCGAAGACAAGATTGTTGCCGCAAGAAAGGAATCCCCTCTGGTACTCGGCGTGAGCGAGACAGGACTTTTTGTTGCGAGCGACATTCCAGCATTTTTGCCTTACACAAAAAAAGTAATCTACCTTTACGATTTCGACATAGCAATTCTTTCCGATACTGTAAAGATTTTCAATTTGCGCGAGGATAGTTTCGTTGAAAGGTACGTCAAAACAATTGAATGGGATTCGGAACAGGCGAAGAAAGGGGAGTTCGACCATTTCATGCTGAAGGAAATTGCCGAGCAGGTCGACACTGTGAAGAGGGCGATAACGCAGGAGAGGTGGATGATTGAAGATTTTGCCAATGAAATAAAGGAATGCGAGCACGTCTTCTTCGTCGCGGCAGGAAGCAGCCGATACGCGTGCATGACTGCCAGCTACATTTTCTCGAAAATCGCAGAGAAGCACGTAGACGTCGTGATTGCGTCGGAGCTTTCCAGCTTTGACAAATTCCTGAACGACAAGTCGCTTGTCGTCGCGGTGTCGCAGAGCGGAGAAACTGCCGATGTGCTGAGCGCCGTGCGGATTGCGCGGGAAAAAGGCAGCAAGGTCATCTCAATTGTTAACGTCATGGGATCCTCGCTCACACGACTTTCTGACAAATTCCTGCTCATGAACGTCGGGCCTGAAATTGGCGTCGTTGCAACAAAGACTTTCACTGCCCAAGTTGCGTTGTTGACACTTATCGCCTACACCATGGCGAATCAATATGAGGAAGGTAAAAAAAGATTGGACTTTCTGGTTAATGAGATATACAACTTGACAGCTGAGTCGTCAAGAACAAGAATCAAAGAACTCGCAAATATGCTTAGATACACGAATCACATACTAACAATAGGACGAGGTCCGCAATATCCAATCTCACAGGAAGCTGCCCTCAAGATAAAAGAAGTTTCCTACATTCATGCTGAATCGTTCGCCGGCGGGGAGCTCAAGCACGGATCAATTGCTCTGATTGAACCTGGAACCCCATGCATATTTTTCATTTCAGAAGAAAATGAGAAAGAATGCATCTCAAATGCTATGGAAGTTAAAGCCAGAGGTGGTGTAATAATTGGTGTTTCTCCAAAAAATAATGAGGTGTTTGATTATTTCATTCGTGCTCGTGAAGCCAATTCTTGCACTCCCATAGTTCAAATAATTCCTATTCAGATTCTTGCTTACCAGCTTGCAGTCCTACGTGGCAACGATCCCGACAAACCCAGAAATCTCGCCAAAAGCGTAACAGTCAAGTAAACCGATTTTCAACATTCTTTTTATAGGAAGGATAATATGAAAGCAGTTGTTCTTGCAGCTGGCGAGGGAAAGAGGATTCGAGCATACACTAAAGGAATAGCAAAAGAAATGATTCCGCTCTATGGAAAACCTTTCCTTGAATATATCTTGGAAATTCTCAAAGACGCTGGCTTGAGGGAAATAATAATTGTAATAAACAAAAAAAAGCAAGATCTAAGGGACTATTTCGGGGACGGAAAACGCTTAGGTCTAAAGATAAATTATTGTTACCAGGAAAAGCAACTTGGAACAGCACATGCAATATTAACTGCAAGAAAATTTTTGAAAGCAGAAAAATATTTTTTAGTTCAATATGGAGATAGTCTTACTAATGTTAACCTGCCAAAAATGACATTGAACAAATTTTTCAAAAACAGAAATCTCGATGCCTATGTTGTTTTAAGACCCACGAAAAATGTTAGCAGATATGGCATCGTCAAATTTGGAAAAGACCGAAAAATCATAGATATTGTTGAAAAACCAGAGCCAGAACATGCTCCTAGCAATAAAGCTATATTGGGCATTTTTATTCTGAAGACAAAAAGTTTTTTCGATTCAACAAAAGGAGAAAAGTTTTTATATGGTAAGGAAGTTGTTCCCCCTGCATATATTGTAAGGAAAGGAGGGATAGTGAAAAGCTGGATATTTTCACAAAAAAGAGTTGATTTGGGAAAATATTACGATATAAAGAAATCGAGAGAGCTAATCAAAAAATTTTGGCCACATAAATCTGTTCACGCAATCGTTTTTGATGCGGATAACACTTTATATGAAACCAGGAAAATTGCCAAATTTGCGTATGCAGCTGCAATGAAAATTTTGTCTGAAGAAACTGGCTTAAAACAAAGTTTTTTAGATGAAGATTTGAGGAAAACGATAAAATTCTTGAGAAAATCAAAAATTCCGAGAAAAAGAACTTTCGTATATTGTTTTAATTACATGACTTCAAAATACAAACTTCAAAAATCGATTGCAAAAAAAATGTATGTTGCTTTTGAAAGGGAGATAATAAAACGATTAAAAAGAAAAGCGGGAGCTAAAAAAGTCTTAGATGTTTTGAAAAAGGATGGAATAAAAATAATAATCTCTACTGATGAGGCGCAAAAAGATTATCTTATCAAAAAATTGTCGACCACTAAAGTGAAAAAATTCATTGACTTCATAGTAAGTTCTGATGATACAAATCAAGTAAAGCCTTCCTCCAGATTTTACGAAGTAATAAAGAAAAGGACTGATTTAAGATACAACCAAATGCTTTCTGTTGGCGATGATTATGAAAAAGATTTAAAAATTCCGGAAAAACTTGGAATGAAAACAATTTTAATTACTGATAAAGAAATGGATAAGAAATTTATTGTAATCAAAGATTTTTCCGAATTTTTGAAAAAGTTTGACTTCTATTTATATTTAAAGACAAAAAACAATCGTTGAATGGTAAATATGAATGGGCCACCAAAACACATTTTCAGAGCATACGATATAAGAGGAGTTTATGCAACTGAAATTGATGAGGAATTTGCGTTTGAAATTGGCAAAGCTTTCGGAACATTGTTTCCTGGCAAGATTGTTGTTGGTATGGATGTAAGAACAAGCAGTCCTTCTCTAAAGAAAAAAGTTGTGGAAGGTCTCTTGGCTATCGGTTGCGACGTCATTGATATTGATATTGTCACAACTCCTATGACTCTTTTTGCAACCCGGTTTTACAATTACGATGGAGGAATCATGGTCACGGCATCACACAATCCCAAAGAGTTTAACGGATTTTTGTTCACTAGAAAAGGCGGAGTACCGATCAGTATTTACAGCGGGCTGAAGGAAATAAAAGAAATATTTGACAACAGAAAGTATGCAGAAGATAAAGTAAAAGGAAATGTTACTGAGAAAAATATTATCGACGATTATACGAATCATGTGCTAAGCAAAATCAATTTAAAAAAGCCAGTCAACATGAAAGTTGTTATAGATGCCGGTAATGCCACTGCAGGAAAAATTTATCCCGAAGCTTTTAGAAGAGCGGGCATTGAGGTTGTTGAACTATTCTGTGAGCATGATGGAAACTTTCCGAATAGAGACTCCGATCCTTCAAAGCATCAAAATCTCCATCATGTCCAGCAAAAAGTTTTAGAAATGCACGCAGATCTCGGATTTGCGTACGACTGTGATGGGGATAGGATGGCTGTCATTGACGAACGCGGAAAAATAATTTATGTAGGAGTTATATTTTCAATCTTTATTAAAAATTTGCTCAAGAAAAATCCTGGGGAAAAAGTTGTTTACACATTTCTTGATTCAAACTCGATTGTTGATGTGATTAATACGAGCGGCGGAATACCTACTGTGTGCAAAGTCGGCCATACTTTCATTACTGAAAAAATGCTTGAAACTGGAGCGATAATAGCTGGCGAATTATCAGGACATTATTTCTTTAAAGAAATGAATTATGCTGACGATAGTTTGTTTGGCAGCTTGAAACTAGTCGAATTCTTGCAAGAATCAAAGAAGAAAATTGTCGATTATGATGAAGAATTTCCAAAGTATTATTCAGAAGTTTCGGAAACCAACAGATTTTCCGTGAGAGAGTCAGAAAAATTCCCGTTCATTGATCTGATTAGGAGGGAATTTGAAAACGCAGGACACAAAATCGAAACACTGGAAGGCGCGAAAGTTATATTTGAAGACGGCTGGCTTCTTGTGAGAGCTTCGAACACGGAAGCGAAAATCGCTCTTTCGTACGAAAGCAAGACAAAGGAAGGATTTGAAAAACTGAAGCAGATGGCAGACGGAATAATTGCAAGGATACCAAAATGAGGTGAAAGAAGAATGAAAGTTGTGTTTTTGTGCGGCGGAATAGGAAAGAGGATGCATCCGATCACGGAAGAAAAAACCCTAATAAATTTCGTCGGAAAAACTCTGCTTGAGCATCAGCTTGAGACTTTGACCGCTGCCGGCTTCAGAGAATTCGTTCTTGTTTGCAGCCCATTCAATGAGGAAAAGATCAGGAGCATTTGCAGTCGTTTGCGCTACAAAATTGAATTTGCAGTCCAAAAGGAGCCGAAGGGAATGGCAGATGCGGTGCTCAGTGCCAAACATCTGCTTGACGGAGAAATTCTCGTTATCAATCCAAACGATTACTGCGACGTGACCGCCTATGAAAAAATTATGCAGGCGAGCAAGACGAATGCCGACGTGATGATTCTCGGCTATAAAGTAGCTTCCTATTTCCCAGGCGGATATCTGAAAACAAGCAGCGATGGAAATCTGATGGAAATTGTAGAAAAGCCTGGCGAAGGCAACGAGCCGAGCGACATGATAAACGTCGTCGTGCATTATTTCAAGGATGCAAAGACAGCTGTCAAATATTTTGAAACTACAAAAAGCGAGAGGGATGATGTTTACGAGACTGCGCTGAGCAGAATGATGAAGGACGGGCTGAAGATAAAAGTTCTTCCATTCTCAGGAACCTGGATTCCTCTAAAGTATCCATGGCACATCTTTCACCTTCTCAAATATTTCCTCGACAACATTCAGACAAGAATTTCCGCGACGGCAAAAGTTTCTACCAAGGCAACAATAGAGGGAAAAGTTGTAATCGATGACAACGTGAAGATTTTCGAAGGAGCGGCAATAAAGGGTCCGTGCTACATCGGCAAAAATTCTGTCATCGGCAACAATGCTCTTATTTGGAACTACACACAAATTGGCAGCCAGAGCGTGGTCGGATATTCTACGGAAGTCAAGCATAGCTGGATAGGCGACAACTGCTGGTTCCACACTAATTATATCGGTGATTCAATAATCGCCGACAATTGCTCGTTCGGCGCAGGAACTATAACTGCGAACTATCGATTCGATGAGCAAAATGTGAACGTAAAAGTCGGAGATACAAGGATTGATACTGGATTTGATAAATTTGGTGCAATAGTGGGAGAAAATTGCAAGACAGGAATAAATGTTTCGCTGATGCCCGGCGTGAAAGTCGGACCGAAGAGTATTGTCGCAGCAGGGGTGACACTTATGTCAGATCTTGAGCCAAATAAAATAATTTTCGTTAATGAAACTTCTTTTACTATAAAAGACAATCCAATTAAAGTTTCGGCTGAAAAGAAGGAAGAGTTAATGAAAAGACTGTTAGAGAAAAAATAAAAAAGGAGAGAAAAAATATGGAAGAAATGAAATCACAAGCAGCGTTTGCAAAAGGACTGGAGGGAGTTGTGGCTGGTGAAACAAAAATATGTTTTCTGGATGGAATTCGAGGCAAGCTTCTTTATCGTGGATATGATATAAACGATCTGGCGAAAACCTCGACATTCGAGGAAGTAGCTTATCTTCTTCTGATGGAAAAACTGCCAACGAAGCAGGAACTTAATCAATTTTCCGAACAGCTGAAAGCAGAAAGAAAAATCCCGCAAGACGTAATTGATTTCTTGAAAAAAGTGCCGAACAATTCGCACCCGATGGATGTATTGCGAACAACAGTTTCCATTCTTGCACTTCATGATATAGACACAGCAGATATTTCTCTTGATGCCACTTTGCGTAAAGCAATAAGACTGACAGCACAAATACCTGTTGCACTGGCATATTATCACAGAATTCGTGAAGGAAATGAACTGATTCAGCCGAATAACGAGTTGGGACATGCGGCAAATTTCCTCTACATGATGTTTGGCAAAGTTCCAAGCAAAGATGATGAGAAAATTTTCGATGTAGCATTAATTCTTCATGCAGAACACGAATTTAACGCCTCAACTTTCGCAACGCGCGAAACAATATCAACTCTTTCCGACCTCCACTCCGCAATCGTCACAGCAATCGGCACGCTGAAGGGACCGCTGCATGGAGGAGCGAATGAAAGAGTTCTTACTCTCTTAAACAACATAGGCAGCATAGATGCGGTTGACAACTACATAAGAGACGCACTTGCTCGCAAGGAAAAAATAATGGGTTTCGGTCACAGGATATACAAAACCGTGGATCCGCGGGCGGCAATATTGAAGGGAATGGCAAAGCAGTTGTGTGAAAAAATTGGAAAACCGCATCTGTTTGAAATGTCTGACAAGATTGAAGGTCTGATGAAGCAGGCAAAGAATTTGCATCCGAATGTTGATTTCTATTCCGCGTCTGTATATCATGCCCTCGGCTTTCCTACAGACTTCTTCACTCCCATATTCGTCGTCAGCAGAATCACCGGATGGTCTGCGCATGCCTTAGAGCAGCTTGCTGATAATAGAATAATAAGACCGATTGCAATATACACTGGAGAAATGGACAAACAATTCATTCCTCTTGACAATCGCTGAATTACATTCGCTCAGGAGCTTCCATTCCAATTAGCTGCATTCCTGTTTTCAGAACTTCTTTCGTTGCATCAACAAGCGTCAAACGGAAGTTTTTCTGCTCGGCATTTTTTGCCTTAAGCACCGGGCATTTTTCGTAGAAATTATTCAACGCGGTCGTCAGTTCGTAAAGGTAATTGCAAATCAAATGCGGCTTCATACTGGCAGCGGCTTCCGAAACTATGCCGCTGAATCTTGCAAGCATGCTGACCAGATACTTCTCCTCATCCTTCAAGCGCTCGTTTGCCGAGTAAGTCTTCTTCCATTTGCCTGCTTTCTTCAGGATGCTGCTGCAACGAGTGTACGCATATTGTATGTACGGCCCGGTGTTCCCTTCGAGCTTCAGCACGTCTTCCCAATCAAAGAAAACCAATTTCTCCGGACTTATCCGCAGCATGGCGTATTTCATAGCGCCAATGGCAATCATTTTTGCAGTGCTTTCTTTATCCTTGCTTTCCATTTTTCTCTCTTTCATCTCATCTAAAACTTTTCCGACCATCTTGTCCCTTAAATCGCCATAAAGAATGACGTTGCCGAGTCGAGATGCCATTTTCCCTTCCTTCAGCGTAACGAGCTCGTATGCCAGATGATAGCTTTTGCCCGCGCCGGGAGACTTCATAAGTTCGAATGTTTTGAAGAGCTGCCTGAAATAAAGGTTCTGCTCAGTGCTCACGACATGGATGCACTTATCCACCTTGAAATCGCTAAACTGTATTTCCACCAAAGCTAGGTCCTTCGCCGGATAAAGAGGGGTTTTGTCCTTCGACAAAAGCACGAAAATGCCGAGCCCGTATTTTTCCAAGTCAACTACGATCGCCCCCTCGCTGACCTTTGCCAGTCCTTTCTTCACAAGTTCCTCAGAAATTCTCTTTCCCCTTTTCTCGACCTGGCTCTCGAGATAATATTTCTCAAAGCCTGTTCCGAGTTCCTTGTAAATTTCGGCGAAATAATCCAGACTCCACTGCCTCGTTTCCTTCCATACTTTCAAAATTTTCCTGTCGTCCTGCTCGTACAAATTCTTGTTTATCTCAGCGACCTCGTCCGCAACTTTTTCGTCTTCAATTCTTTTTTCGGCCTCTGCATAAAGTTGACCAAGCCATTCTGCTTTTCGTTTCTCCTTTTCCTTCGGCACTTTACCTTTGTAGATGTTTACGAATGCCCACAGCGTTTTCGCGATGTGCGGACCGATGTCGCCCTGGTAGTTTACGCGATGAACTTTATGGCCTGCAAATTCGAGTATTCTGCACAGCGATTCGCCGATGCAGATGTTTCTGAAATGTCCGATGTGAAATCCTTTGTGCGTGTTCGGATGGGCGAATTCGATCATTATTTTTTCCTTGCGCTCGATTTTTGGTTTCCTCATCACGTTTGGCAAAACTTTTTCCACAAACTTCTGATAGTCGTAGTAAAAATTCAGGTAAGGCCCGGCCACTTCGATTCGTTGTATCATCGAATCTTTTGGCAGTTTTATTTTCTTCTTCAACTCGACCGCAATTTCAACAGGATTTCTTTTCTGCACTTTTGCAAGTTCGAAACAGGGAAAAGCTACGTCACCCATTTCCTTTTGCGGCGGTCGCTCGAGTTTGCTCTCATCAGCTTTGACGTCAGCAGAAAGTAGCAAGCGTAAAACTTCTTTTTCAAGCATATAATCTACTAATAATTTATACTATAAAACATTAAGGAATAACATTATGCAAGATGTAAAAGATTTTGACATAAAAAAAGGAACGACGGTTGCTGAACTGACAAGACAGATGATGCAGAGCGGTGGATTCACGGCGAAGAAACTTGCCGACGGAATCGACATTGTGAAGCAGATGACTGCTGACAAAAACTGCGTTAATTTTCTTTCCTTTCCTGCTGACATTGTTGCGACAGGAACGCGCGGCGTGCTTCGCGACATGCTGAAGGAAAAAATGTTCGATGTTGTCGTGACGACATGCGGCACGCTTGACCACGACTTGGCAAGAAGCTACAAGAAATACCTGCACGGGAGTTTTGAGATGGACGACGCTCAGCTGCACAAGAAAGGGATAAACAGACTTGGAAACGTCCTTGTGCCGAACGAATCTTACGGAATAATTATCGAGGACAAGATGCGAGAATTCTTGAAAAAGATGCACAAAGAAAAGAAAACTAACATGGCAAGTTATGAACTGATATGGGAACTGGGAAAGATGATCGGAAAGAAGGATTCCATTCTTTATTGGGCCTGGAAAAACAAGATTCCTGTCGTTGTCCCTGGAATAACTGACGGAGGTGTTGGCTATCAAATCTGGCAGTTCAGTCAAAATCATGATTTTCGAGTCAACATAATGCGCGACGAGACTCTTCTCAGTGATGTTGTTTGGAACGCGAAAAGAACTGGCGCGCTGATTGTCGGCGGCGGCATCAGCAAGCATCACGTCCTATGGTGGGCACAATTCCATAAAGGTTTAGATTATGCTGTTTACATCACGACGGCAGTCGAATACGACGGAAGTTTGTCTGGAGCACGAACACGCGAGGCAATTTCTTGGGGGAAAATAAAAGGAAAGGCAAGACACGTGACAGTGGAAGGCGACGCGACAATAATCCTTCCGATAATTTTTTCGGCGCTGAAATAAATTTTTCCGCAAAAAAATTGCAAAAATTTTCTAGAAAAATATTTTGTAAAAAATACAAAATGATTTAAGCAAGAGAAACAAAATATAAAAAGAAATTTTGTACGTTGTGTGAAGAAAAATGGTTGAAAAAAATAATTCCTCATCTAAAATTTCTGATTCTTTAGACAAAATTTTGGCAAAAAAAGTCGAACCGATTAGTGTGCACAATCCAAAAAAAGTTTCTGAACTGCTTACTGAGATGAGCAATACTGGTTTTCAGGGGAAAAATTTGGGACGAGTAGTAGACGTCTGGGAAGAAATGCTTCGAAATGAAAATGTCACAATTTTTCTTGGCTATGCTGGATCGTTAAGCACTACCGGGCAATGGAAAATTATCAACTGGCTGATTGAAAATCGTTTCATCGATGTCCTAGTGCCGACTGGAGCGAACATTTCTGAGGATATTGTGGATGCGATGGGCTTCGGTTATTGGCAAGGACACCATCTCGTCGATGACATGGAAGTCTTCAAGCATAACATGAATCGGTACTACGACGTGTTCGGCAAGGAAGAGGACTACATGAAGATGACTGAATTGATTGCTGAATTCATCATGACGCTGAAGGAAAACCATCCCTACACGTCTCGGGAATTTTTGTATTTGTTCGGAAAATGGCTCGAAGAGAAAGGAATCAACAGCATTGTGGCGACTGCTGCAAAACATCACGTTCCGATTTACTGCCCTGCGATTGCCGACTCGCCTTATGGAGATGCCGCGTTGATTGCAAAATCGCACGGATTTCATTTTGTCATCGACGCGATGCAGGATTATCGTGAGTTCATGTCCCTCGGGGACAAGATGAAGGAGACCGGAGTTGTTTTCATCGGCGGCGGTGTGCCCAAGGATTTCATCCAGCTGCTTTCTGTGACGTCAGATTTGCTTTTCAAAGAGAGAAAGCTTCCGACTCGCGGAGAAGGTGTGAGAAGGCTGAATGAGTCGTACTATCCCCACAAATATGCGATACAAATCACGACCGACTCTCCTCAATGGGGTGGACTCAGCGGTTGCACGTTTGAGGAGGCGATGAGCTGGGGAAAAGAAGATCCGAAAGGAAAGCGCGTGCAAGTTTACTGCGACGCGACGATCGCATTGCCATTAGTTACACAAGCTTTAGCAGAAAGAGTTAAAATCAAAAGAAATGCGACTGATTTTTCCTGGCTTTTTGAAAAGAAATAAATTTTATTTTTTCAATTCTGGAAACCAAATTGCAATTTCTTTTTCTGCTGAATCAGTAGAATCAGCAGCATGCACGAGATTTTCAACTTTCCTTTTTTCAAGGTTAGCTTTAGCAATAGAATCTGCTGCAAAATCTCCTCTTATTGTTCCCTTTTTCGCCTTGATCGGATCAGTGTAGCCAACTATTTGTCTGACTTTTTGAATCGCATTATCGCCTTCAATTATAAGCGCAATTAGTTTTTTTCCAGTTATAAATTGCCTAGCCCACTCAAGAAGTTGTTCTCCAATTTTTCGCGGTTCAGCGGACCCAAAAAATTCAGCAACATTTTCTTCAGAATATCCTTTGTCACGCCACGCACGCAACGTGTTGTTACCCATTCCAACAATTTGCTCTTCTGTCGCACGATAATGTCCTTCCGCCATTTCTCTAGTCGGCACAACCTCTTTTTTCGAAATAATTTTCAATCCTGCATCAGAAAATCGCTTTATTATTTCGTTTTGCAAACCTCTTCTTATTGCATCATTCTGAATTAAAACGAGAGTTCTCTCCATATGCACCGACGCCTTTTTCTTCTTCTTTTCTTATTTGCTTCCTTATTGCAATTTATTACTTCATTAATCTTTTAATAATTTTAACGACCTCATCTGCAGCCTTCCTTGCATGCTCGAAAGGTCGTTTTTCCTTGTAACGAAGATTTACGATGTCAACAGGAATCTCAAAATCATTGGCGATTGCCATCGCGAACTCCTGGTTGACATGCTGCTGGGCGTCAACGTCTTCCTCGCTTTCCTTCTCGCGATGCCTGCGCTTGTCCTTCTTTCTCCTCTGCAGGACGTCTTTCGGCCGGAACTCGAGAAGGATTATTCCATCGAGCTTCATGTGACGGGCCATGCGAGTCGAGACTCCAGGGATGTAGCCGATGGGGGTTTTTATCGAAAAGTGCGTGTCGACGATGACGATTCTGTCTCTCATGTTTCCGATTTTCTTTGCCGCGTAGTTCTGGGCTGTCCGCTGCTGGCTCATCTTCAGCTTTTTCCGCAGCTCGTCCCGGTTCTTGATGCCGTAATGCTTCTTTGCATATTCGAAAATGAGGTCGCCCTTGCTGACGATCTTTGCACGAGGAAATTTTTTCTTTACGTAATTGAGAACAGTTGTCTTTCCTGCGCCCGGAACTGCTGCTACGACAAGCTTCATAATAGGTCTTTAAATTAATTTGATTTCATTTCAAATTAAATGTAGCAAGTGTGAATGCAAAGCCAAGGTAGTTTAGTGTTCAGAACGCCAGACTCATAACTACGTCTGGGGGAAATCTGGAGGTCGAGGGTTAAAATCCCTCCCTTGGCATTTTTTTCTCCAAAATTTTTGCATTTAGGGAAAGTTTCAAGAAAACCGTAGGTTGTCTTTATCATTCCTCGCCGTGTTCGGCTCCCTGGTTGCCGTAAAAAAGCGAAACATAATTCTTTTTATTCTCACAATTGTTTTATTGTAGCAAGCTTATGGCCCGAATAGCGTAACCTGGTTAGCGCAAGAGCCTGTGGAGTTCTATGTCCGGGTTCAAATCCCGGTTCGGGCCCGTCCTTTTTCCAAGAATTTCCAAGAATTTCCAAACATTCTAAAAATTTGAAAATCTTTAAATATCCACTCGGACAATAATTCTTTTGCACTCGAGGACTTTGGCGTTGAACTTTGAGTGTGTCGGTAACTTAACGGCAAATTAAGTTTTAGATCGACCAACTGTGAAAAGATTCATCTAGTCCTCGGCACATTCAGTTAGAAATCTGGAATAACACTCCAGGTAGGTTTAAAATTAAAAACAAAAGTTGACAGTTGATTGATGAAACCTAGAGGTAGGACGCGCCAATTCTGGTTGATCCCGCCAGAGGCTATTGCTATTCGAGTTCTACTAAGCCATGCGAGTCGAGAGGTGTAAGACCTCGGCGCACTGCTCTGTAATATGCAGTCAACCTGCCCTTAGCAGGGGGATACAGTCGGGAAACTGACCTCAATACCCCATAGTCCTAGATTGCTGGAATGCTTCTAGAACAAAAGCCACGGCGGCTAAGGATGGGACTGCACAGGATCAGGCTGTTGTTGGTGTAAAGAACCAACAAACCGATAACCCTTACGGGCTATGGGAGTAGGAGCCCGGAGATGGATTCTGAGACATGAATCCAGGTACTACGGTACGCAGCAGGCGAGAAACCTTTGCAATCTGCAACCGCAGGACAAGGGAACTTGGAGTGCACTTGCTTTGCAAGTGCTTTTGTTTTCTGAAAACGGGAAGACGAATAAGAGCTGGGTAACACGGGTGCCAGCCACCGCGGTAATACCCGGAGCTCGAGTGATGGCCACTGTTATTGGGTCTAAAGCGTCCGTAGCCGGCTTAGTAAGTTTCTGGTGAAATCTGGCAGCAAACTGTCAGGCGTGCTGGAAATACTATTAGGCTTGAGACCGGGAGAGGGCAGAGGTACTCATGGGGTAGGGGTGAAATCCTATAATCCCATGGGGACGACCTGTGGCGAAGGCGTCTGCCTGGAACGGGTCTGACGGTGAGGGACGAAAGCTAGGGGAGCGATCGGGATTAGATACATTCGATGCGATACATTCGATAATTCGATAAGAATGCTAAAAACCCCGGTAGTCCTAGCTGTAAACGATGCCCGCTTGGTGTAGCAGACCTCTCGGGGGTTTGCTGTGCCGGAGCGTAGGTGTTAAGCGGGCCACCTGGGGAGTACGGCCGCAAGGCTGAAACTTAAGGGAATTGGCGGGGGAGCACACAAGGGGTGGGCGTTGCGGTTCAATTGGATTAAACGCCGGGCATCTTACCAGGAACGACAGCAGGTTGAGGGTCAGTCTGAAGGGCTTACCTGACAAGCTGAGAGGTGGTGCATGGCCATCGCCAGCTCGTACCGTGAGGCGTGCCGTTAAGTCGGTTAACGAGCGAGACCCACATTTCATGTTGCAAATTTTGCAGCAATGCAGGATGCACTCATGAAAGACCGCTAGCGATAAGCTAGAGGAAGGCGTGGGCGACGGTAGGTCCGTATGCCCCAAATTTCCTGGGCTACACGCGACGCACAATGCTCGCCACAATGGGATGCGACTCCGAGAGGAGAAGCAAATCCCCTAAAAGCGAGCTCAGTTCTGATTGTGGGTTGTAACTCACCCACATGAAGCCGGAATCCCTAGTAGGCGAACGTCACCATCGTTCGCCGAATACGTCCCTGCTCCTTGCACACACCGCCCGTCAAGCCAATCGAGTGAAACTCAAACAAGGCTCTGTCTTGAAGCTTCGCTTCTAATTGGTGGATTCGAGTTTGAGTTTTGCGAGAGGGGCTAAGTCGCCACAAGGTAGCCGTAAGATCGAGGAAGCTATCGCTGAAGAGCGAACCTAAAATGCCATGGATGAAAAAAAGGCTTGACTCTGAGTTGTTAAAAAAACAGCGCTGATGAGTCGGAGGTGAATTGATTATGGCAATCCAAAAATGCTTTGCAATGCTTCAATTCGATCCGGTAACGGGAACGTGCGGCTGGATCACCTCCTTAATTTTCCTCATAGCGATATGAGTGAAAGTGATCTGCAAGTAGTTGTGCAAGAGAAGAGCGAGTCCTACCTCAGGCATCAAAAATCAACTGAATTTTTTCATTCTTTCTTCTTTCAAGAATTTCTTAAGTTTAAATTCAGAACTAGAGTAATCTATATTCAACGAGCCAGTCGGGCCGGTAGATCAACGGTAGATCGTCTGCTTTGCAAGCAGAAGGCTCAGGGTTCAAATCCCTGCCGGTCCACGATTTTTCTTCTTTTTCTTTTTTTTTCCATTTTTTGTTCCAGAACAATATATCGAAAAACTCTTTACCTTGCGTGTACATTAAAAAAATGGTGAGTCAATGCCAGAGACGTGTGTGACTTGCGGTCAGCCATTCGATAACAGGCAGGAATTAGAGAGGCATTACGAAACTGAGCACAGCTATTTCAGACAAAAAATGAAATTGTAACGTTCTTTGCTTTCAGCGGCGCCAGAAAATTCCTTTACTCTTTTTTATTTTTAGCTTTCTGCATCAAAGACAACTTCAACGCATGCAATTTTTGGAAATGATTGCGAGTATTGACTGAAATATATATTTTTCAGTATATACGTGCAATACTTACTGCAAACGTCTGCCTTTGGCATGTCGTCCTGACTGCCTAAATGCCTGCCAAAGCTCGGCCGAAGCAAAACCTTAAATATCATGGCGGACTAAATAAATTTCGTTCGGTGTCGGTATGCACGTCTAAAATTGTGCATTGGATTCTTTTTCACTGATTTTTCTTTTACTTTGTTGAGTTTGTTGCGATGAGCGTGTCTATTCCTGAAAAAAAGATGAAGACGTGGACACCTTGCGAGCATTTCTGACTCAACTTTACCGAAATGCATCGAACAAATAAAAAACGTGCAAATCCATACCCTACTGTGTATGGGTTGAAGAGTGTAGGTTGATGAGTAGGCTGTTTAGCTGAGCGTTACAAAAATAACGCAGATGAAGAGCGAACTGTCTATACGAGACCGTTAAAATGACACTACCATAAGATTAGACTGGTCAATAAGGTCTAGCAATAAATATCCACTTGGTGGATGGCTGGGCTCTAGACGCTGAAGAAGGACGTGGCAAGCTGCGAAAAGTCTGGGTTAGGCGCAAGCGGCCTTAGACCCCAGAATTTCCTAATGAGAATCTTAGCCTTCGGGCTATTCGCATTTCGAATAAAATCGGAGTGTGAAAAGGAACCTGCCGAAGTGAAGCATCTTAGTAGGCAGAGGAAGAGAAAACAATTGCGATGTCGTTAGTAACGGCGAGTGAAAGCGACACAGGGCAAACCGAACTCCTTCCGTAAGGAAAGGAGGATGTGGGGTTGGAGGACTCCGGTCTTCCCTAACTCGCACACTTGAAGTCTGCTGGAATGCAGCGCCTGAGAGAGTGAGAGCCTCGTAAGGAGAGGTGAGAAGGGAAATGCGGAGCATCCTGAGTACAACTTCTCGGATTTGAAGTTGGAATCTGCCGGGCATTAACCGGTAACTCTGAATACGTCTAGAGACCGATAGCTCAGTAGTATCGTGAGAGAAAGCTGAAAAGTATCGCGAAAGCGAGGTGAAAAGAACCTGAAACCAAGTTGGAAATAGTCAGGCACGGCTCGGAAGGTTCTGCTTCGAATGAAAACACTGTGAGGTGTCAGTAAGAGAGGCAGATTACAGGGTCGTGCTATCCGTTTCGAAAAACGGGGCAGGGAGTTTGTCCGAGTAGCGAGGTTAACTGATTTTAGTCAGGAATCCGGAGCGAAAGCAACATGCCCGCAACTGCGCAAGCAGCAAGGGGCGTCGTCTGAAAGGGCGAGAAGTTACTCGGGCAAGACCCGATTCGCGTCGATCTAACCCTCGGTAGGGTGAAGTCCTTCGAAAGAGGGATGGAGGCCCGATAGCGATGGTGAGACCCAATCCCTCGCGTGATTGGGGGTTAGTGGTGAAAAGCCTAACGAGACGCGTGGTAGCTGGTTCCTCTCCAAATGTATCTAAGTACAGCCTGACCGGAGGTCGTCAGCCGGATAAAGATACTGATTGGTTGGTCAAGGACCGAAAGGTTCAGCCATCCTGTCAAACTCAGAATCTGCTGATGCCGTAGAAGGTCGGAGTGAGGGTGTTGGATTAAGTTCGACATCCGCAAGGAAAAGAATCCTGCCCAAGGTTAAGGTCTCTAAATGCTAGCTAAAAGAAGAAGGGAGTTTGACCCCTCAGACAGCGGGGCTGTAGGCTCAGAAGCAGCCATCAGTTAAAAAGTGCGTAACAGCTTACCCGCCGAGGGTTCAGGCCCTGAAAATGGAAGAGACTAAGCTAGCTTCCGAAACCTTGGACTTCCGGCAAAAGTCGGAAGGGGTAGAGAGGCGTGCTGTATGGATCGAAGCATCTGCGCAAGCAGTTGTGGACCGTATAGCATTGATAATCCTGCCGTGAGTAACAGCGTAGCTGGACGAGAATTCCAGTCACCTAAAGTCTAAGGGTTTGTCAGCAATGCTCGTCATCTGGCAGTTAGTCGATCCTAAGGGCGGCCTTAACCGGAACGCTCAATGGGAAATCGGTTAATATTCCGATACCATGGAGGTACGTGCGGCAACGCAAGACAATTTCCTGACGCTTCGGGATAGGTTGACGCAAGTTAACTGTAGAAGCCAATGGAGTCTCGTAACGAGGAGAAGTTGGTGAATGTAGGAATAGCTTGGTGTATGCTGAGTTCAACTGATTCCTGGAGCCCGTGAAAAGGGAAATTGTAAGAATCCTTCATGATCGTACCGAGAACCGTCACAGGTAGACTCGCTGAGAAGGCGAAGGTGTGTTGGGAGAAGCCTGTCTAGGGAAATCGGCAAATTGGTTGCGTACGTTCGCTAGAAGCAATGCCTGTTTTCTTGTTTTTCTCGCAAGAGGAGAATGGGAAAGCAGGTCGCAGTGACCAGGGGGAAGTGACTGTTTAACAAAAACGTAGCAGACTGCTAAAGCGAAAGCTTGTGTACAGTTTGTGATGCCTGCCCAGTACCGGTGTGTGAAAATCTGGTTCAACAGGTAGAAGCCCCGGTAAACGGCGGCGGTAACTCTGACCGTCGTAAAGTAGCGTAATCCCTTGCCGTTTAAATGACGGCCCGTCTGAATGGCTTAACGACTTCCCTGCTGTCCTAGGCTGGTACCCAGTGAAATCGCTGTTCTGGTGAATAGGCCAGAGACCTTCTGTGGGAAATGAAGACCCCGTAGAGCTTTACTGCAGTCTGATGTTGCGGCCCGGTTTTTCTTACATAGCGTAGGTAGCACCCGCCACCATCCCGAGCTTTCGGGCGAGGGAGAGGGGAAAGTGTAACA
Source organism: archaeon (assembly GCA_035288545.1). Classification (GTDB taxonomy): domain Archaea; phylum Aenigmatarchaeota; class Aenigmatarchaeia; order CG10238-14; family SCSR01; genus DATEAB01. The sequence continues at coordinate 24,127 of DATEAB010000047.1, forward strand.
CTACCTTTGAAAAATTGTTCTGCTAACTCGAAAGAGAACAGCATCAGATGGGCAGTTCGGCTGGGGCGGTACGCCCTTGACAAGATATCAAGGGCGCCCAAAGATCAGCTCATCCGGCTTAGAAACCCGGAGTAGAGTGTAAGCGCAAAAGCTGGTCTGACTGGATTTTGAAAAGCAAGAAATCCAGCCGCGAAAGCGTGGGCTAGCGATACATCGTACGTCCTTAATGGGCGTCGGTGGTATCAGAAAAGCTACCTCGGGGATAATGGGCCCGTGGCCGGTGAAAGCCCACTGTGGTTTTTCATCTCTCACATGTCGATACGAATCGACAATCGATAGTTGACAGTCAATACGACAGGTTGCTTGCACTAACGCATTAGTTTGCTTCAATGCAGGCAATGTGAAAAATTGTGCAAGCAATTCTGAACACGGGTATATTGACCCGGCGCGTTGGTGCGTCGCTGTCGGCTCCCCCTCTCCTGGCTGTGCAGCAGCAGCCAAGGGTACAGGTGTCCACTGGTTAAAAGGGGACGCTAGCTGGGTTCAGAACGTCGTGAGACAGTTCGGTCACTATCTACAGAAGGTGCAGGTTGTCTGCCTGGAAGGAAGGATAAGTACGAAAGGAACATCCTCCCGTAGCCTCTGGTATACCGGTTGTTCAAAGCATAGCCGGGCAGCTAAGCTATACGTGGATAAGTCCTGAAAGCATCTAAGGACGAAACCATCCGGAAAAATAGACAACCAATCATCCTGCTGGCCTGCAAGGGTCGGCAGCATGACGAAGGCCCTCTTACACTAAGAGTTTGATGGGAGAGGGGTGTACGCTGCAAGCATTCGTGCGAGCAGTTTAGCCCGCTCTTACCAAAAGCCTTAGGTTGCTAGGCTTTGATAAACAGTCTAATCTGAAAAATTTGGTAGTTCATAAAACTTTTTCTAGGAATTTTTTCTTCAAGCTAGACGTAAGTCTCGAAATTTAATAAATTAACGAATCAAGAGAAAGATGATTTGTATTACTGCAAAAATTATCAGTATAATTGCAACATATTTTGAAAGATGGGCGACGACGAAGAGAATTATTCCCAAAATCAGCAGCACGAATGGGTTGATGCTTGAGGAAAAGTTGTAAATATCTTTTAATGAGGTGATGCCATAAGGAAAAGATGGAAGAGGCGTTCCTGTAGAACTAGTTGTAGAAGTAGTGGTTATTGTTTCATTCGCTTGAGCAAAAATTATTGCTGGCAAAAACAAAAACATTAAAATTGTGAACGTTGCAAGATTTTTTTTCATTTTTATCACATCATTTTATTTCAATTTCTTCAGCGTCTTTATGTCGCCCACTTCGTAATAGTCGATATCTTCTCCCTGCTTTACTTCGTCTTTTCTTTCTTCCGGAATCTCCAGATCAAAGACCTGGAAATCAGTGAGATCCATCACCTGAGCGCTTTTTCCGCTTATCGACAAAACCTGTCCCTGCTTCTTTTCGACGATCGGCACCTCAACCTCTTCATGAGCAGGCGCCATAAAGCTTCGCGTCTTCCCGTCAAGAAGTCCTTTCGCATCAACTCTTACCTTGGCATGCCCGTGCTTTCCGCTGCTGCTCACTTGCACTTTGTCCACCCGGCATGGTGTCCCGTCAATAATCACAAAACTGTTCGACTTCAGGTCCTTTATCGATACTTTAGTCGTTGCCATTTCTCTTTTTCACCTAGCCTCCTTTTCACCCAGCTTTTCACTAACGCTTGGCCATAATAACATCTTCGCGTTTTATCGTCACTCTTTTTGCATGGTGCGACGCCGCGACCGCTCCCTGCGCTAGCTTGTCAGACATTTCGAGCAGCACTGCCCTCAGCTCTTTTACCGCAGATGTCGCTACCCGATCAGCGCCTATTTCCTTTCCTGCCTGCTTCAATATTTTTTCAAGAGGAGAGAGCGGAAACTCCTTTACCATATTTTTCTATCTTTTATTTCGTCTTCAGCCCTAAAAAAGTTGTTTTGCATTGCAAGAAACGCAACACTCGAAGGAAAGAGACAGCCAGTAATGAAGAGGACGGCAGCGAAAATTTGTAGAAATTATTGCACGTGTTGTCAGGAAAGTATATTTTACAGTATATAAATAAGGCAAAAATGATAGCTTTAAATGTTTAACGTTGTAGATACTCTTAAGTCTTGTGCAAAGACGTTGTGGACAAGAGAGTGTGAGAAATTTGCCAGGTTTGCCAACTGTAAAACTTTCAATTGATTACGCAAAAAGACTTGCTACTAGTGCTTTTGGTAGCTCTGTTGCGGTAGGTCCAGACGGCAGATATTTTATGCACTTAGATGGAAAGAATTATGTCCGACTTGCACAAATGGATATGCAAGCATTGAGAATTTTGAGCGTTGTAACAGATCCTGATTGCAAAGAATATGTTCCACAACTCATGACAAGTCCTACTAAAAGAAGACATAGTAAACATGGACGCACGGATTCGCAAACATTGAGAGATTCAACGATATTTACTGAACCTGAAATGCAGATTCCAGCTTATTTTCCACAAGAGGAAAGAAGTCTCGTTGAACAGAGAAAGAATGAGTAAAGTGATTATTTATGGTAGCAAAAAAGAGTGCAAAGCCAACGCAGAAGATGCAGCGCTGCTCAGATTGCGGTAGTACTGCATTTCACGAAGATCCTTCGCGCGGAGAGCTTATCTGCGCCAACTGCGGGCTCGTGCTGAAGGAAGTGATGATTGACACCGGACAGGAATGGCGTGCTTTCGACACGGAACAGATGAGCAAGCGTGCACGCGGTGGTGCGCCGCTGACATTCACAAAGCACGACAAGGGCCTTACGACGGAAATCGGAAAAGGCCTCGGCGAACTCTACAAGGTCCCTGCAAAGAAGCGTGCCCAATATTACAGACTGACAAAATGGCACAAGCGTCTTATCAAGAGCAAGGACAGAAACCTTTCGTTCGCTTTGTCCGAGCTTCAGAGAATTGTCTCATTTTTGAACTTGCCTCGTCCGATTCACGAGCGTATCGCTCGTTATTACGAAGAGGCCGTTAACAAAGGCCTTGTACGCGGAAGGAGCATCGAGTCGGTTATCGCCGCTCTTACATATGCAGTTTCTCGTGAATTCGGAAGCCCAAGAACGCTTGACGAAATAAGCGAGGCGAGCGGAGTCGAGAAGAGAGAAATCGGCCGCACTTACCGTTACATCGCTCGCGAGCTGCAAATAAGAATTCTGCCTGCAGATCCAATGTCATTCGTTCCTCGTTTTTGCAGCATGCTTGGCTTGAGCGACAAAGTCCAGGCGAGAAGCATTGAGATTTTGAAGAAAGCCAAGAAACACGACCTAACAAGCGGTAAGGGACCAACCGGAGTCGCCGCGGCTGCAATTTACATTGCAACAGTTCTTGTCGGAGAAAAGCGCACGCAAAGAGAAGTCGCTGACATAGTTGGCGTGACTGAAGTCACAATTCGTAACAGGTACAAAGAACTGATAGAAAAACTTGGAATTGAGGAAGAAGTAGAAAAGAAAGTGAAGGAAGAGTAAGTTTCCTTACTCCTTGAGTTTTTCCCTCTCTTTCACGTCGTCCATTTTCTGCAGCCAATGCGAAGAACGCCATGCAATTTCCTTTACGACATTGTAAGCCAGCGTTATCTCCTGCGTTGTCTGCCATTGACCGTCTTTCTTTTCAGTCCTCTGCAGCGTCACGCTGCTCGGCCATATTGCTGCCTTGATTCCTTTTCCCTCGCCGAGCGCAAAGTAGGCGTGCGTCAGTGGCCTGTCGTGCTTCTCGCCAGTAGCTTTGCTGAACACGCCGTTCATTCCGTTCTTGTTTGCAAATCCGTTCATTCATTTCACCTCCTGTTTTCATGCTTTCATACTTAGTCGTTAATATCTATACATTACATTATCGCTACTAGTATTTAAACCTTTCGCCTTTGTTTTTTCGATTTATTTTTTCGCGCCGTAAGATATTCATGCCGATTTACACTCGCGCTGGCGATAGCGGGGAAACCGGACTGATGGGCGGACGAAAGGTCAGGAAGGACGATTTGCGCGTGGAGGCATACGGCACGATCGACGAGGCCAACAGCTTCCTTGGTCTCGCGGCAAGTTTCAGCGACGACAAACAAATCAACGACATAATAGAAAAAATTCAGCACAATCTTTTTGCGATCGGCAGCAATCTAGCGACTCCTGCCGAAGACCGCACACGAATCAACTATCCAATTCCTGAAATTTCTCAACACGACGTGGACAGTTTGGAAAAAATAATTGACGATGTTGAGAAAGAGCTACCAGATTTGAAAAAATTTATTCTGCCAAGCGGAAGTAGAACTGCTGCCGCGCTTCACGTCGCCCGTTCAGTCGTCCGTCGCGCCGAGAGGGTTGTTGTTTCGTTTTCTAAGAAGGAGCAGATTAATTTTTCGATAGTGAAATATCTCAACCGTCTTTCCTCTCTTTTGTTCGAGCTTGCACGTCTGGCAAACAAGCGAGCAAATGTCTCAGATAAGGAATGGAACGCAAAATGAAATTTTTATTACGTCGAGGCCGCAACTGACGTTCGTAGTAAGTATTGCAATTGTTGATTAAGAAATATAGTTTTGAAAATATATTTTAAAATGAATGATTATAAACTTTCCAAAAATTCTTCCGCCTTGTCGTCGCAAAAAAGTCCCAGTCCCATTTTCTCTTTTACATATTCATCATTCGATTTGTGGTCCTGAGTTTTTTCTTTGTTATAAACATGGACGACAGAATGTCCGAGCTTTGTCAGCTCCTCGGCAACATGCCTTCTATGGCAGCGGAACCACAGAATTTCAGCGCACATCATCGCGGCATGCTTCCCCTTTATAACGCTCAAAAATTTCTTCACACCGTCTTTGAATTCCCGAGTATGCGCAAATGCAGCGTATCCTTCCTTTCGAAATCCTCCCAGGTCGGGGAAATGTACGTAGCTGATTCCCTGCGACGGCAAGCTTTTTTCCAGAGATTCCCGGGAAAAATGAGGAAACTTGTTGCTTCCAGGAAAACGCCGTATGTCGACGACCATGTCGATTCCGTACTGCTTCAGCGTCGCGACAAAATCTTCAAAACTCCTTGTGCTGTGGCCGATTGAAAAGATTTTCATAATATCCTAATAATATTAAGCAAACAATCTTTTTATTTTAGTAAGAGATTTTGCTACATTGCTTCTTGGAGGCTCAAAAACTTCGAATGTAATCGTATTACTGTAATTAGTCTTTTTAATTAATTTGACAACTTTTTCATAATTGATTTTTCCATTTCCAATTGACAGGTGTTCATCATCTTTACTATGATTGTCATGAATATGAAAATGAATTGTTTTATCTTGAAAATATCCAATAAAATCTTCAACAGTTTTCATTCCGCCATTGATAAATGCATGACCAACGTCAATATGCACTGCCAATTTAGGAACTCTATCGACAATATATTTGAAATTTTTAAAATGAACTATTTCTCCCCGCTCTGCAGCATTTTCCAGCATAATTTGAATTCCAATTTTATTTCCAAAGGCAACCAATTCTCGCAGCGAACGAACATAATTATTCAAAATCGGTTTCAAAGTTTTTTCGCTTCTTGCATACATTCCTTTTGAATGAGAATGAACAGCGAATTTTTTTGCACCTAATGCTTTTGCAATTCGCATTCCTCTTTTTGTTTCTTCAATCCATCCTCTTCTGACATCTTCCATCGGAGAACCAAGCTCTGCCCACCAAGCAAAATGAGCAACGGGAGGATGATTAAAAATTTTCAATGCTTTTTTTATTTTTGTTTTTCTTACTTCAAGAATTTCCGGCAAATTGTAGGGACCTTCTATCGCAATTTCAACAAAATCGCAGCCAAGTTTTTTTATCGTTTTTATTTCTTCAACAATATCATTCATAGGATTTGTCAAATTTCCAAAAGTTGTCATCAATTTTCACTTTTATTCTTTTTCTTCAGCAATTTCCTTGTCCTTCAAAACTTTTGCAAGATCGCGAATAAGTTTCCTTACCCATTCCCTCATCTCGTAAACATCCTTGTCCGGAATTTCCTGGATTTGTTTCGCATCTGCCTTCTTCTTCATCTCGTCAATTCTCTTCCAAATGTCCCAATAATAACCTTCTACCATTTTTTTGTCAATCACTTCTCTCTTAAACACGTTCGGAATTTCCTCTTGCTTCGGCGGAAGTTTCTTCAAACTCTTCAATGCAGTGGCAGCTGCCTTGTTCAGCACTTCGTGCGTGCGCTCGAGAATTTTCTCCTTCTTCCTTATCTCCAATGCGTTCAGCAGACTGAACATCTTGTCAACGAACTTCTCGCTCTTCTCGATCCACTCGTCGACGAACGCGCCGCTCACGTCCATCATTTCCTTGTGCTCTATCTTTTTTCTTATGTCGATAATTTCCTTCAGCCATTCGGCATATTCAGGCTCGAGAATTCCCGTGTCGACGAGTTGCGTCTTGACTTCCTCATACGCCTTGCCTGGCACTGGCGGCGCAACGCCCATAAACATCAGCACGGCCTGCGCGCTGTTCAGCATGGCATAATAACAATCCTCAGCCAGCATCAGCAGCTTGACGGTTTTCGCTCTCATTAGTTTTTTCGGCGCGCCTTCCATGTAATTCTCGATGGCTTCTCTTGTCGCAGGAATCTTTCCCATGTCGAGCAACCGTTTTATCGGCGCAAAGAATCCAGTGTCGTACAGCGGCGTTCCTTCCTTGATGAAGTTGTAGATTATTGGGTGCGCAACGCGGGCGAAGTCCCAAAATTCCGTCAGCGTGTAAATCGGCTGTACGGAGATGCTCTTCGAAATCTTCTGCGCGATTTTTTCCATATCCGCATCAATCTTGTCAAGCTCTTCGTTCGTGAACTTGCTAGCAGTGTCGTCAACAATCGCAAAAACGTCAACATCGCTTGTCGGCTTGAATTCCGCGCGCGCGACGCTTCCCATCATCACAATCGCCTTGATGTATTTTCCGTGCTTGTCAAGGACTTGCTTCGTGAATTTTTTCAAGTCGCCTATAATTTTCTTCTTGTCCTTCGGAAGCTTCGGCATCTCTTCCTCTTTAATTTCTTTTTTTGTTTTAATTGCTTTCTTCGCTTTGCCTTCTTTTTGTTTTTTTTGTTTTGCCAATTTTCTCACTCTTCTTCATTCATCTTCTGGAAATTCCTCACCGCGCAAGTCCTCTGGCAGAAGTTTCTTGAAGCGGTTGATGATTTCTTTCGACAGCTGCAACGCCTTGTCAAGCTGCTCTGCCGTAACTTCCTTTATAACCTTATGGTCGATGTCCTTCCACAGCTGGTCAAGCTGTTTGAACTTTTCGACGTAAATTTTCTCGATCTTCTTTTCCTTCACAAGTTTTTCTAGAAATTCCGGAGCAGCCTTGTAGTCCGGCGTGGCCTTGTAGTAGTGCATCACAACGGCCTGTATCATGTCCATCGCCGTGTAGCGCAGTTCGAAAACCATCGACTTGATGTCGAGCTTGATTTTTCTGTAACGGGCTTCCGCGGCGCGCGCCTTCAGGCTGACAGTCTCGTCGCTTGGCGGTATGAGACCCATCTGCAGCATGCGCTGGACAGGTTTGACAAATCCAGTGTCATACACGACAAGTCCGCGTCGAAGATAATTGATAAGTTCGGGCGAGCCCATCTTAATCCATTGCCAGAATTCAGTCAGAGTGGCAGTCTGTATGTGGATGTCTTTCAGCTCATGTGCGATAAGGTACAGTTGTGCGTTGACTTTTTCCAAATCTTCGCTGCTTTTCGTCGCAGTGTCGTCAAGAACCACCCACAAGTCGGCATCGCTACCCTTCACCATCGTGCCGCTGGCAGCTGATCCGAAAATCATCACGCTTTTTATTATGTTGCCGTACTGCTTGCGCGCCTCGTTTGTGAAACTGATTATCTTTTCGTACAATTCTTTTGGTAGTTGCGGCTGTTGTGCCTGAACTGAAGCAGAAAGTGGTGTTTGAATTTGTGTTTGTGCTCTAGGATTGTGTTCGACTTTCATTGTGCTGCCTGTCTTGTCGGTCGTTTTCGCCAATTGGACTTCCTCCAGCTCGCTTTCAAGTTGCTCTGCAAAATCCTTCTTGTTCTTGTTCTGCTTTTCTTTTTTACCGCTTTTTTCAACTTTGTTTCTCACAACCATATTTACGTCTCCTGCCTGTTTATTCATTAACTATCTACTTTACTGATTTTTCCTGTATTTATAATTTACTACTGGGTAGTAACTGAATTTTGGCAGACATAAGTTAACGAAGAAACGACAAGACGAAGACAGACACTTGATGCAAATGTTGCATGTATATTCTACAAAATATATTTTTTAGTCAATAGTTGCAATCATTATTCTTCGTGCTCGCTGCTGCTGCTGTCGCCCTACCTCAGTTTTTCTTTCTTCCACTCTTCTGCTTTTCCTTTCTCGACCGCAGCCTTGCTGTAAACGCCGTGCTCTTCCTCAGGAAGCTGCAGCAGGCCCTTCAGCGGATCCCACGCATGCTCGCGCACCGTCGCAAGCTGGCGGTCGATTGAAGACCACTGCCCTGTTTCCAGACCCCAGAATTCCATAGGCAGCTTCTCCGGCGCCACGTCCTTTTCCAGAAATTGCTTTATCAACCTCAGCGACAAAACGCTCTGCTGGATTGGGTCTCCTCCCCCGCCGCGTTCGAAAATGATGAAGACTTCATCCTTCGGATCCTTGCCCATGCCTTTCTGCCTCAGGTTCCAGTAAGTCTTGTACAGATAATACTGCTGCTCGCTCCCAAGCGGTATAGGTATGTGTGCAGGTCCCAGAGGTGCAGGCCAGCCGGTGTGAACGACGCGAATCCATTTTCCTGAATCGGATGGCATGACATCAATAGCATCTTCGACATTCAATCCGTCCATCAACATGTGCTCGATGTCAAGCGCTATTCCCAACCATTTCGAATCGATGCTCTTCACCAAGAAATACATCTGCGCAGGCTGAGGGAATCGCAGCAAGTCCTCCATTCCAGACCCAGCCATGGGAGTTTCAAGAACAAAATACGTCCCATACTTGTCAAGAACTTTTTTAGGATCGCTATCTTCAATAGCAGCAATGACATTATCTCTCTTGAAGTCATAGTCGCCTGGCGGGCTGCTCTTCAACGGGTTGTCCTCAGGACGGAAATGTCCTTGCACATATTTCGCAGATACAGCAGGTACCCAAAGACGGTAATCTTTCTTAAAAGCCTCGTCGTCAAGCGATTTTTCTTTTATTCCCTTGTCATGCAGCCATTGCTCAACAGTTTTTTTGTCCTTTTTCGCGTAATACTTGACTGTTATGTCGATTATAGGCATCCACAGCGAGTCGTTTGTCGCTTCCATCCATTTTCCAACAAAAAAGTAAGCGATTCTTTCTGGTCCGTATGAAAGATTTTTTGACTGCATAAGTCGCAAATAGAGCTCCCATAGTTGCTGCAGCTCAGTTTCGACGAACTTGAATTGTTCCTGCTTGAAAACTGTTTCTGCTTCCTGCGATATTTCCCGTTCCTCAAGCTCAGTTGGCTCTGGAAATTCTTCTTTTGATATCTCTATTTCGGCAACTAATGCCTGTCGTTCGTATATATCCTTCATCCTATATTGTTCGGGTGTTACTTTGCCAGAAGCAAACAATTTCTCTCTTTTTTTATCTTCTAATTTTCTCTGGGCGACGCCTCTTCTTGCAAGTTCTTGCAAATTCAGCTTTCTTTGTTCTTCAAGCCTTTTGAGATAACCTTCAGGCTCATCGTGCAAAATGTCCAGCCACATTTCTTTTTGTTTCCATATCCAACCTTGGTCGAGGCGAAATCCCTGCAAGAAAATTTTTTCATACTTCTTGATGAAAAACTTCAAAGGATTGCCCCATGGATCGAGAAGGTCAGAAGGCTGCAGTTCGCGTCCGAGGAAAATGAAAGGAACAGACTCAGATGAATGAACAAGAACGTATTTACATTTTATTTTCGCTGCGTTTTTCAAAATGTGAATCAAGCGCTCGTGGCCGCGTCGATAGTCTTGATTGATTGCCGAATCGAGATGTGGAAATTCTCGCGAACCAAACGCAGGAGTTTCACTGTGAAGTCCGAATCCAATATTCAAGCGTTCTATCTGTTGCATCTTCTTATCTATTTCAAACTCTTCAAACTCAGAAATCGATTCTAAATCAAGCTGGACGAACTGCACACCTTTTGTTATTGCGTACTGCGCTTTCTT
>DATEAB010000048.1:0-19974 GCA_035288545.1 archaeon
CAAAGAGATAACGGCGACAGGAGCGGCAGCGACGACAAAGAATAATGATTGTAACTATCTGCTGAAAAATATATTTTTCAGAATATACGTGCAATACTTTCTACAAACGTCTGCATTGTCCTATCGTCCTATCCTGCATCGAAATTATCCAATGTCTGCATGAAAATGAAAAACTAAGTGAGTGATGATCGGGTATGGTAGCGAAGTTAATAGAGCACTTGAAAAAGAAGGACTGGCATTACGAGAAGAGAAAAATGCTCTTTCACGAGGAAACACGCCAGTTCGCCAAGGCCTTCAAGGAAAACTTCACCACGCTGATGATAACGGCATTCGGCCTCACAGCAGGCCTCATGTGGCAGGACGCTCTGAAGACTTTCATCAATTCCATCATCCCAGTCGAAGACCCCAATAACTTCATGCTGAAAACCATCGTCGCTCTTTTCGTCACCCTGCTGGCCATCATCGGAATTTTTTTCATGTCAAAGCTCAAGACCCAGAACGGAAATAGTCATGGGAGTTAAAAGACGCAAGTTAAAGTTGAGAAAATAACGTTGATAACTAATCCTAACGTATTTAAATTGAGAGCTTGTCTAAAGTTTTTAGAAGAATACTCTACCAAAAGGGTCCGTAAGTGAAAAATTTTCACCGGAATGCTCAGCATGGTAGAGCAGCTGGCTCTTAATTTACAGTAGAATGGAGAAACCAGACGGTCGAGGGTTCGAATCCCTCCGGACCCATTTCTTTATTTTTCCAAATTTCTACTTCTTTCAACTTTTGAAAGAAAACCTTTCCTTACTAAACCCTGAATGTAGCTAAATGCCATTAACAAGGCAGATTCATCAGTTTTTCCATAAATAATATTTGCAACGCCCATCACGTACTCTCCACGCATGCAATATTTTTCTACAATATCGGCCTCTCTTCTGCTTAATCCGCTTGTTCCTTTTTCTTTTAAAAAATTTATGTTTGTCTTATATATTTCTCTTTTATGCTCGCTCATAGTGCGATAAATTAATACATTGAAATATATTACTTTATCGTGGAAGGTAGAGGAAAATATCTGAAGCGCATTGGAAACAATACTTTCATGAACGATACTTCTAACTCTTGCTTCGCTTTAGACTTAAATAATTCCAACCCGAAAAGGTAATTAATGCCTTCCCGCTCGCAAATTTCTACAAACGAACTTCTAGGTGAAATCGAACAGTATGTTGGTGAAAAATTAGACAAGTGGGGTCGAGTTGCGCTTTATAACGGAACCATAGTCACTGTTGCCAGACCGCCAAGACGAGATTATGATAATGGAATTGACTTAAACTCCCCTCAAGCAAGGCTTTGGCTTAGTTTAGAGAATTCGTTTAGTGAAAGAGCATACGAATCAATTCTCACGCGAAGTAATCTTACCGCTCAAATTGAAAGAACTCAACCTTGGTATGATCTACGTCGACCGGATAATATGCTTACTTTACCATTGGAGGATTTTGCAGGAGGCGAAGCAGTAGTTCGCATGGATAAACTAATAGAAGCGAAAAGGCAAGCTGAAATTTATGAGAGAATTGACATGATGTTGGGGGAGTTAAGAGGTAAATCGTCTTACACTCTGAAAGCGCCGCAATATCCTGGAACCCGTTCCCTTGTTGAGTTCATTCCTAGAGGAACAGGTCAGTTGACGCTAGAAACTGCGTTAAGATACACAAAAAGAACGGAATGGCAGCCAAAACAACGAAGCGAAAAGCACAGAAAAGGCAGGCCTGATATAATTTACATTTTTCCGAAAACTGGTGCAAACATGGAAGCCGAAGTAAAGCCAGGATCGCAAATTTGGAGCGGAGTAGAAGCTTTAGCAATTCAACTGCAAATGTACTATCTTTCCAACGCTTTCAGAGGATACGAAAGAAATTCTCTTGGAGTCGTAGAACCGGTGATATTGACAAGAAGGGAGCAAGATGCGATCACGGCAATGCAAAAAGAGATTAAAGACATGACCATTTTAGCTCAGACGATTTCATCGGTTGGAAGATTACGAAGATCGACGAAGGGCCGATTGCACTATTTGGAACGAAAAAAGAAGGAAGTTGGGCTGGCATTAAGAGAAGCCGAGGACAAGAGACTGCATGATAGCATAGAAATTTTCAAGCAGCAGTTGCAGATTATTGGTTCAGAACAAGATGAATCGAAAAAAATACTAGAATTCATTCCTAAACTTATGGAAGAATGAAAAAAAATGATTTCGCTTTCAAACTAGAAATATAATTTATTTTCATTCAAGCTATTGATCGCATCTTTCTGATCGGTTTGTGAAAAATGAGTTAAAAGAAGCTGACTTAAAACGAGTGAAGTATATGAGGATGGAAAAACTGCTCCTCCCGAAGTTTTGTGCGCACCGTGATTTCTTTCAATTTCTTGAGGAAGTTTTGCAAAAGTATCTTCCAGCAATTTGGCAACGTCAAATCTATCGTCGTCTACATAAGCCGTCCTTATAGATATCTTTCTTACATCAGGGTCATGGTAGTCGACGATTATTGCGAGATCTCTTTTCATATCGCGGGCTAGGGATCGCATTTTGAAGGAAAAAGGTTTTGGAGACTCCCATCCATAAACTGGAAGTATTACAACATCACCAATTACTTTGTAATTATCTATCGCTTTCTGAACAGTTTCCTCGTATTTTGTTTTTATTTGTTTCTGTTTATGTTTTAATAATTTTTTGATCTGAGGACTTTCAAAGCCTGTCGCATTGCTCAAGGCGGTCACAACGTTTGCCGCATTAGCATGATCGAGAGCAACAAGTCTCATAAATCCGCCGGTTATTTTTTTTATTGCATCAATGTTGTAATGCACGCCAGCCTTTTTGGCAATATCCCGACCAAGGGCTGACCATCCGTACCCAGCACACCCGAGAATGGCTGGAAGCGCCGTAAATCTTCCTAACTGACTTGCTCCATAAAAATCGGCAAATCCGCCTTCCAAAGCATGCCATAAAATAAAAGTCAGCGGCCTTTCTCCCAGTTCATAATCCATTGAGTTGAAATAGCTTATTCTTTTGTCGTTATCTGCAAGTTTGCGCATATCAGGCCTGATGTGGGTGCCGAGAATCAGCGCGCTGTCAACGCCAGTTCCTAACATTTCTTGAAGTTCTCCATGCGGTTCATAACCCACAAACAAGATCTTTTCGGGTCTTTTTTCTTTCACAAAATTGACTGCAGCTTCTCTCCTATGGTAGACAATGTAATGACTTAACGGTCTTTCCTGAGGCCAAAAATCACAATATCTATTAATAATTGCTTGAGAGGCGAATCCTTCCCAGTCCGCATCGTAAAGCGAAACTGTATCTGAAAAATCGAAACTGGAGGAATTGTGCTCATTAAAAAAGGATTGCGTTAATTTTATAGATAACGCAGATCTTCCACTACTGACATCTGGAATCCTGGCTCTCTCCTTCGACTTTTCCCTCATTCTTTGTCTAAATTCCTCCACAAAATAATCCCGAGCAAAATTAAGCGACTCCTCATAGTTAAGCAGACCGCCCGACTCATTCCATGTTCTCTCTGTTTTCTCTCTCAACTTATCTAGGGGTATCCTGTATTCCTTTGAAAATCTTCTTAAAATTTCTTCCGCTAATAGAAACACCAATTTTTTTATATGAAGAAAAGGACTTATAGTTCCATCCCACTTTAATTCTTTGTATGTTTTCTTTCAATAGTAACACTAAGTTCAATACTGAAATTTCGAGCTTGCATATTTAATTTTTTTTCTACTCCTAATTTTTCCAACATTCCATTTCTATAGTTTGAAAATGTTGCTGCGTTCATAACATGCAAAAAATCATATCTCATTCGATCTGGTAGATGATAAACATCCTTCATTTCTATTATTTCCGGTGCTAGTAATAAATTAAGTTCGTTCGCGCTTGCGTGCGTTTCGAAGCTTGAATACAACTCTGGTCTTTGAAGCAACATATCGCTTTGTATTGCTCTTAATCTTTAAATTCTTGACGCAATTTACTTTTTGGACAAATTAATAACTAAATTAATACATAAAACTCCATTTCATTTATCAAGAGTGAGTTCATGCAAAGTATCGAAGGTAAGCAATGCGTGATGAAGGACTGCGCAAATCCAGCAGTCGCCTTCTGTAACAACTGCGGCCTGCCTGTCTGCCAGCGCCACTCGAGGAAGGCCGACCATCATTTCTTATGCGTCAACTGCCAAGCGCTACTGCAAAGAATGAAACTTAGGTAAAAAATAAAAACATAAAATGAATAAAGTAAAACGAAAACGACAAGAGCGGCGTCTACCACGACGAATAAAGATAAAGACAACCTGCGGTTTTCTTGAAACTTTCCCTTGATTTAATTGTTTTAATTTTCAAAGAATCAGTCAAAAAATCAGTATTTGACTTCAACAAATTTCAGCTTTTTGTCTACGAGAAACACACGACGAGTCAGCGATGCGTTACGCACGGCAAAATTCTTCTTCATCTTTCTTGGCGTCACGATGAAAACCGCCTCGCTGTTGTCTATGGCGTCGTAGGTTATCTGCTCGAAACCGTCAGTCTCGTTCAGCTTGTCCTGCATAATCAGCACAACGTTCTCGTTCATGTTCTTCGCAATGTCGAACACAGCGCGGCCGTACTTAGCAGCCTTCTTTTCAGTTACGACAAGCGCGTTCCCATAACTAGTAATTTCCGACTTCACCAGCTTTTTCATCAAAGCAGTCTTGTTAATTTTTCTTACTTTTCTTACAGTTGTTTTTCTGATTTTTCTTGGTTTAATCTTTCTCGAAATTTTTCTCTTCGCAAATCTTTTTATCTTTCTTGCTGTTTTTCTTTTCAACTTTCTATGCAATTTATGCAATTTTCTGCTCTTTCTCTTCTTCAACTTCCTTACTTTTATTTTGACCTCGATCTTCGTCTTTGCCTTCATGCCTTTCTTCAGCTCGTTCCTCATCTCACTCTTCATTACTGTCTTCAGCCTCTTCGTCACGTCGCCAACAATTTTCTCAATCAGCAACTGCCTGTCGACCTTCACGTCAATGCGGTTGTGCTCGATCATTTCAGCAATCTCCGCTTTAATTCCGTTGAGCGCGTTGATTTTTTCGCTCATCTCCGCAATGCGTTCGTTCATAACTGTAACGACGTCGTGAAGCGCGATCATGTCGGCCTCCGTCCTGTCGCTGCTCGCGGCAAGCTGCCTGTGCATGCTTGTCGTCTTGTCCTCGGCATAGCTGAATCTCTGCATCGTCTCGCTTCTCAACGACTCGATGTCAGTCTCGATGTTTTTCACACGTGCAAAACTGTCTGCAAAATTGTCATTAATTTCCTGCATCCTTGTCGCGAGCTCGCGCGTGAATGTCTTTTGCTGCGAGAATTCCTTCGCAATCATGTCAACGATCTCGTTCATGGTGTTGACCTGGTCTGCAAGAAGCTTGTAGAGCATCTTCTGCTCTGCTATTTGCTGGACAATTGGAGAAAAATCAACAGCTTGCTGCGTTGTCGTGACTGTCGGAGCTGGAAGGTTTTTAATTTGTTCGATTTGCTCGAAAAGCTGGTTTTGCATTGCGTGAGTGCGCTCGACGTCTGACTTCAAAACGAGGATGTTTTTGCTTATGAGAGTGAGCCACTGCTCGAGAGCAGCTGGCAAAATGAAACGAGATTGAGGCGAACCCCCGACACCGACTGCGACTGTGTTAGTTCCGTTAGTCTTGTCTGGAATGAAGTTCTGCATTACCGAAGCGTTTGCCGGCTTCACTGCTATCGCATTTCCTTTCTCATCGTAAACAACGCGTATGAACTCCGGTGTGTTTGCTTCAGGAACTTGCTTGTTTGATTTTCCACCTATCATTCCAATCTATATTAACTACTGAAAAGTAACAGTATTTAAGCTTTTCTATTTGGTAGGAAGTCCAGTTTTTGGCCATAAACGGATATTAGACCTTGTGAAACGCGGTAGAAATCGGCTGATTTATAAAGGTTCATTCACTACTTTAGGCTAGGTGTTGGAAAAAATGGTACTTTCAAACGAAACTCTAGAACATCTGAAAAGTCATGTCAAATATCCAGCGTCAAAGGTTGAGATATTAGCCGCATGCAACAACTGGTCAGACGTTCCAGAGCATGAGAAAAAGCTTGCAGATAGTCTTCCAGACAAGACATTCAACAGCGCTGAAGAAGTCATTGGCGCAATACGGCAGTGAATTAGAACAGTAAATTTAAACTAATTGAAGCTGATCTGCAGATTTCTCAATAAATAAATAAAAACGAAATTTGTCATCTTTCCCTTCTTCTTTCTTTCTTATTTCTTCATCGTAACTACTGCCAGCGCGAGCGCGAAGATTATTGCGTACATCATGAAGCCGTACACGCAAGTCGGCAGCACGAGAATTTGCTGAACAAATCCGCAGCTGCTTCCCTGCCCGCTCAGCTCGATGTACGAAAGGTAGCCTGAAAACGCGAGCCCCGCGCCTGCGAATATCAATATACCTTTCTGTAACATTTCCTTGTTCATTTTTATTTTCACCTCAATATTTTTCATTTTTATTTTTTATCCCGAAGACCATTCGCTTTGTTTCTCGAATAGCATGTCGTGATATTCCCAGTACTTGTCCTGCTCTCCCGCGCATCTGCTCGCCTCAGCTGCCTGCTCGCTGAAGGCGTGGAATGAGAGAGGAAAGTCGCGGTAGTATACTTTGATCTTTCCTGGATACTGCTGCAAGAGCTGGCTCATAGTCGTTTCAGCGCGAGCGCAGTAAGGACATTGGAAGTCAGAGAACTCGACGATCGTCAAGTTGGCGCTCGGACTTCCTCGGAGCGGATTGCTTCCAGTCTTTATCTCGATATTCTTTGTCGGATTTGCAAGCTCCTGGTCGACAACCTGCTTGAGCTCACTGAGCGACACAGCACCTACGACAATCCTGCTGTTTACGAAGAATGTCGGCGTGCCGTCAACTCCATACAAACGTCCGTCGTTGAAATCGCTCTGCACCTCGTCCTTGAACTTTCCGCTGTCCAGGCATGAGCTGAACTGCTGCAAGTCGAGCCCCAAATCTTCGGCGTACTGCTCGAATTTTGTAACTTGTCCCTGCGGCACTTGCTGTACCTGGGTGAAGTAGTAGTAACCTGTCACGATTATGCCCATCACTAGCAAAGCACCAATGACATGGGTTGTTTTTACTTTCATTTTCTTTCACCTCATTTTTTTTTCCTTTTTTTTGTGCAACTAAAATTAACTAGCCAAACACTGCTTATATCTCTCGGGATGGTGCAACATGTGATCGCGCCACGCCTCTTCGGTATAGCCGTCCGGAGCCTTGCAGATGTCGTTCGGATTTTCAGCTGCCAACGCACTCTGATAATTGGCCCCGTATCTGCTCACGAAAAAGTACGCGACTACTGAAAAAATTATTATGCTCACTATCAGTATCAGAGTTGTTGTGCTCATTTCAAACGAGATTTTATTTTTTGTTTTGTTTTTTCTTGTCATTTAAACCACGATCAGCCCGAAGTTTGCAAACAAAGATCCGAAACTAACAATCATCACAACAACATTGAAAGCGAGCCAGAAATTCTGCCTTCTGCCGAAAATCATTCCGCAAGTTTTCTTCTTCCAGACATAATAACCGATTGCCGCTCCGGCGGATGCAATTCCCATAATCGAAAAGAACAGGCTGTAGTCCTGCAAAAACAGCAGCGGCATTCCGACCACGCCAATCCCTACAGCAGCCAGCGCAATAATAACAGCCTCGCACGCGGCATGACAAACATTATGCAAGCCAAGCACGCCAAGTCCTCCGCTGATTCCTCCAAAAATTCCTATCCTTTTCCCTTCTTGCAACTCGTTTTCATTTTTCTTTTTCATTTTTCCATGCAGCATGCTACCACATCTTCCAAAGTTTTCTTCAATTTCGCGCTCCAACTTTTATTTTTCCTTTTAGCTGCTTTCTTCTGCAAATTCTCCAATATGCCCATGCTCTTCACTTCTTCTTTCTTTCACTTCTTTTCCGCACCCTTGTTCAAAAACCAGAACAAACTGTAAAGATCAAACGCGCTCTTCTCAAGCTTCATCGCCTCTTCATTGTCTTCGCCCAGATGTTTCGTCGAACTTTCCATCAGTCGCATCGTCGCAGAGAGCAAGTGCTTGCTTATGCACCAAAGCTCCCCTTCCGGAGAGCCAATCAGCTTTTTTAGCAACGTCACTCGCAACTTCCGTATTTCCTTCAGCACGTCAAGATAAATGTCGTTTCCGGTTTTCATAGCAGTGAAGGCAAGGTGCTCCTCTATCGCAATGAGGTTCATGACAGCAACGCTCAAGTCCTCCTTGTAAGTCAAGTCTGCCTTGATTTCGTCAGTCAGTTTTTTTCCCGACGTTTTTATTTTCCTCTTTGCCAAAATGCTCACCTCACAAAATTATCCATCCAGCAGTGTAGAAAAATCCGACGCTTGCAGTGAGAAGGACGAACGCGAGAACGATGGCTTGGAACGGCAGGTAATTTTTATTGCCATTCTGCTTCCTGAGTGCGTCATGCAAAGTGAAAGCAACAATGGTTGCAATGCTACCGATCGTCGCGCCGATAAAAAGCTTGTCTATTCCGAAAAGAGTGAATTGTGCTGATGTATTACCAAGAAAGCCTGTAAAGTAAAGCGAAAGGATGACTGTCACATACGAGAATAGAATCAGTATCGGAAGCTGAAACTTCAAGTAGCCTTTGCCATTGCTGCGCCTGTTAAGCCAATTGTTCATCCAATATCCAGTTGAAATAATCGTCCCGCCGATGAAAGTACTGACAATCAAGTCGTCCACTCCATACCATCGGGCCGTCGCGACAGCTGCACCCGTTGCAAGAGTGCATAGCGGGCAGTGTGCCATCGCAGCGTTTGAAAAAATCGCTGTAGAAAAGAGTGAAGAAAACAAAAGAATTCCAAATAATGCAAATTTATTTTTATTCCTGGCTAGCATTTTATTCACCTAATTTTTCTTTTCAGCTAATGACAGCTTGCTCCGCCCGCATGGCCGGTGTTTGTTCTGACTCGGAAGTTTCGCTTGCAGTTGTCGCAGCAAAACTTCCTTCCATCCCACTCGAACACTTCCATCTCTTCCGTAAGCTTCATCCCGCAGTCAGCGCATTTCGCTTGAAACAAATTTCCGAACAGGCTAACCATCAATGCATCATCCCCATGTCGTTAACGTCGATCGTTCTTGTTATTCTCGCATTTCCCTCTGAGTCGAGAATTTCGACTATTACTTTTTCAGCGCCAAACATGTGCAGGCAAGGCTGTGTTGCCATGTTATGCGTATAGTGGAAGTTCAACTCTCCATATTCGGCAGTTCTTATTCCTGCATCACATTCTGTCTGGGTCTGAGTGCCAAGGCAATTAGCGTCATAAGTGGTAGTGCCTTCAAGCCTTCCTACGCTTACTTTCGCATTCGTTATTCTGCCTTGGAAAACGTTCAGTGAATTTGTTTGAGGCGATGCTCCTGCTGCCGCCGTGTAACCTGTCTTTGGCAAGTACAGCTGAGCGAGCAAGTATCCAGTCGCCGCCACGAGAGCGACGACAATCACAACGCTAAGCCAAGTTGTATTAATTATTACTTTCATAGTTTTTCACTGAATTTTATAGTCAGAAACAGCACATACCCCTAGCTATGAAACTAGTTTCACTTTTCATTTCCGCTTATTATGAGTCTTAGCTTGAATTTTAATTTTTCCTGTCAGAACAAACGCAATCGACACAAGCAAAACAGCAAATAAAACCCATCCAACAATGCCAAAAGTCAACAACGTGTTATATCCGGCAAAATAGGCAGGATAATAATTTCCCATCATCCTCATCATCATAGGCATCATTCCACCACTCATCATCCCACCGCTCATCATTCCTTGAAAATCGGCACCAGTTCTGCAGCCAAGCCAATTCTCTCCCATCGCAATGTGCATCTGTCGTAGACTTTTTGATCCTTCTCCTCCCATCATCGCGTCCATCTGCTCGTGCAGTTCGTGACTGCCTGCCATTCTCTCCATCACTGCATCACCAAGCTCTTCAAACTCCGCATCAAAAATTTTCGTGCAATCTAACTGGCTGATTGTTGCGACGTTTTGCTTGCTGAGAATTTCTGCCACAACTTCATCAACAGACCTAGTGGCTTCGTCAGCATGAGCTAAAGCAAGCGAAGAAAAAGCTGTCGATAACAGAAGCATCGTAATGAAAGTAATAAAAAATTTCATTTTTGTCACGATAATTAATCGGCAGTCAAGTTAATAAGTCTTCCCTCTAAATCTTCCCTCTTTTCTTTCATTTCTTTTTCTTTTATCTGCCTTTTACTTTTTTGAAAAATATTGTCAAAATTCTTGCAAGAATCACAAGCAACGCGAATGCAAGAGTTATCTGTCCGAGCTGCCTGTTGACGAAAGCCATGTTGTCGAGAACTGTGAAGTGGAGAATGACCAAAACAAATGCAATATAGCCCATTCTCTGAATTTTTTGCCAACGGTCAAAACCAAAAGCATCGATCGACTTGACCATCGAACTTGCCGCGACAAAGCTGAAAATTAGAACTGCAATCATGCCGAAGAAAAGAGAGAGACTGTTGCTAGCAAGTTCCTCGCCCGGAACAATAAGAAGTGAAAGGAGTATGTGAATAACTGCAAATGAGTAGCCATAAAGCCCGAGAGGTTTGCGATATTGAAGTTTTTTGGCAAATGTTTTGGAAAATCTTGCAAGAGGACCGATGATATATGACGAGCCAATAAGAAAGACTGCTGCGATTGCAAATGCTCGATTGGAAAAAGCAAGATCAAACGATTGTCCGCGGATATAAACGAAGTAAAACATTATCAGGCCAAAAACTAGAAATGAAAGTGCGAACGCGCGCAGGTCGACTTCAGTGCTCGTTTCATAGTGATGCTTTTGGGCTTTCTTATACACAGTCTCTTTTTTTCCTTTCGCAGCAAATTTAATTTTCAGATTCGAATTTTTTTCTCTTATGACAGCACTCTAATCTGAATTTGTTTTCTGGTATTTAAAAGTAACGAGTCATATAAATAATTAAGGTCGTAGGAAGGGTCGAAGAAATGGATTTTGAAACTTACCAGAAACAGTCGCGCAAGACTGCTATTTATCCGGACCAAGACAAGAACTGGCAGTATCCTGCTCTCGGCCTTTCAGGGGAAGTCGGAGAACTGCTGAACAAGTTGAAGAAAGTTATTCGTGACGGAATTGAAGTCAACAACGAGGAATTCAAGCAAGACGTTGCGAAGGAGCTCGGCGACGTGCTGTGGTATCTGTCGAACCTGGCGACAGAATTCAATCTCTCTCTTGACGAGGTAGCGCAGAAGAATATCGAGAAGCTGCTCTCTCGAATGGAGCGCGGAAGGATCATCGGTCAGGGCGACAACAGGTAAAAGATAAAACAGAGAAAAATCCCCTAAATGTTAATACTATTTCATTGATCGATGATATCAAACTTTAATATTCAAAATACTGATTATATTCATGAGAAAATTTGAAAACTATAGACAAGTAATCAACAAGAAGTTATTGCCTAAGTTGAATAGAATGGAGAATGAAATCATGACATTGAAAGAGGAATGGGAGATTATGAGAAACCCTAAACTTGTAAGGAAATTGGATGAAAGTATAAGGCAGAAGAAAAGCGGGAAACTTCATGGCTGGAAAGAGTTCAAGAAGATAGTAGATGGAAAATGAGCTATACTCCTAAGTTTACTGATAGATTTCTTGAGGATACTAAAAGACTCAAGGGTGAATTAAGAAACCATCTTGAGAAGGCTGTTAGGAAAATACTTGAAAACCCACAATTTGGCAAGCCGTTGAGACACACTTACAAAGGGCTGCGAAGCGAGAGAGTCGGCAAGTTCAGAATCATTTACGAAATTGAGGGGAATTTGGTAATTTTTCACATTTTCGAGCACAGAAAGGAAGTATACAAAAAATAGTTACACCTGTAATTAAAATCCCCCAAATGTTAATGCTGAAGTGGTGCTCGTTGGGAGCAGATTTACTATCAAATAGAAATTCTAAAAGGATTAAATAATTAATAACTTAATTCATTTTTATGTTAGAATATGGGCAAACTTTGAATATGAAACTGTTTGAAATACTGTTCGCATTTTTTTCACCTAACATCAAGAAGTTTGAACAGGCGTTGTTTGCTTTTCTGCTTTGATTTTTTCTGTTCTTTTTATCATACAAACAGGGTCCATTTGAATCAAACAACTATCATAAGTGCCACGATAAATTTGTCCTTCTTTCAAAGTTTCCAGCACGGCTTGTCTTTCAAGTTCCTTTCTTTCTTTTCGTGGTTCTATTACAAGTTTTCTTGCAATATACGTTGGCGGTTCTACAACTACAAACTCCAACGCCATTCCGATTCCCCGCAAAATACCTTTGGCTATTCTATACGGAGTTGTCTCAGCCTTCTTATCTAAATGCACAACTGAATCAGGTTGCACTGTTAGATTCATTCCCTTCACAAAATCTTGAAGACTATCTGACAAATCATAATGCATACGCCCAGTAAGACTAATATCAATCAGTTCTGGACTTGCCTCTAAATTCAAAGTTTGCGTGAGACCATTTTTCAATCTCTCTTCCATCGAATAATTGGAATCCCAACTTGAAACAAAATATTCAATTCCATTGCCTCTCTTCATAGCTTCTACAAAGCCCGTAGAGTTTATTTCTCTCGGCGAAATGCAAGTTTGCTTTACGCATTCGAACTCTCTTATCGCTATCTTATGTCCTTCTCTTCTCATCTGCTTTGCAATTGCTGAAGCAGTCTCGTGTTTTTCATCATCAATACCCAATCTTGTCCTGTAACCATCATATTCAACACTCTTTCCACTCGTCAAAGATTCTGGAAACACAACTTCTGCTGTGAAAGAATCTTTTTCCCTTTCTTCATATCTCCAACGGTCTGCTCTTTTCAAATTCGGTGAAACTTTTAGTCTGAAATCGACTTTTTCTCCTTCTGTTCCATTTCCCAAACTTCTTTTTACATAAAATTCTTGCTGGAAATAATCTTTCAATGCCAAATCCTTCGATACGGAAGGAATCTGAGAATACAATCCAAACAATTGTTCTTGAGTTGGAGTAAAAGTCAAATGCATTCGTGTAGTTTTCAAATGTGGTCTTTTTACTTCTAAAACTCCATTTGAAAGAGGTATTGATACATTATTCAATTCTCTGTCATAGACTCTTTCGCCTAAACCAGCTATATAATCTGATAAAGAACCAGCAAATTTTTCGTCACTTGCTTTTACTTCATAAGATTGCCAAGGCATATTTTCACCTAATTAATCATCTTCAATAAACGGAACCTCTTGTGTAGACTTTCTATGTTTTCCATAATAATAAAGACATTTGAGTGTATAGTAAGTTGGAATGACTGTTATCGCTCCTGCAAGTAATACTTGAAGACTTACTACAGATGGGTCGACACCGAACGCTGTTGCTTCTAACTGATTCGCTACCTTACCAGCAGTATCCTTCACCAAAGAGGAAGAAATAGAATTCGTATCTATTCCTTTAATCATATCTCCGACTTGTTGAAGATAATTGGATAAACCTAAATCGGGTCTTTTTGCAATAGTATCACTTAAAAATCTTTGACCGTTTTCAAGACCTATCCTTTGAACAGTATAAGCATCTTGTGGCTTTATTACATCAAGACCACTTTGGTTAGCTAATTTCAAAGCATCACGACCTCTATAAAGCAAACTTGCAACTTGGTCATTTGTTTTATACAATACTTCGGTTAGCCATTCGACTGTTCTCCAGCCAACAGCTGAAATTGCACCGTCTATACCAGTATAGGCAAGGTCTCTATTCTTCAATTTCATAGTTATCAAAAAATAGCTTGTTAGTAAAGGATTTAAGCTTTACTTTGAGGAATCCTTGAGAAACCTTAGGAAAACATTAATACTTTTCCAACAATGTTATTTACAAGTGTAAGAATTGTTTACAAGTGTAAATAATTTCTTGCAAGTGTAAAAAATCATCTGAGTGTTGGAGCACTTCGAATTTGACTCTTTGCTCGTTGGGAGCATTTTAAGCCCTAAAAAAAGAAAAATAAATTATGGTTGAAAGACTAAATCCAAAAGTTCTTGCAGTAACCTTTACGCTAGTTGCTTTCCTGCTAGACCTGTCCGGATATGTATGGCATGGACTTCTAGGGCAACCTTCTTTCATGAATTTGCTCTATCCAAATTTCTGGAGTAATTGGAGTCTTATGTTATATTATCTGGTACTTACGCTAGTCTGGGCCTTTGTATTTGGTTACGTATTTGCATTGATGTATAACTGGGCTGCAAAGAAATTCAAATAAGAACAACAGGGCGACGATGTTGTGCCCAATTTTATTTGATTTTTGGCTTGTACCGATTAAGAAGCATTGAATTGCTGACAACTGTAATCGAACTGGATGCCATCGCAATAGCTGCATATATAGGATTCAACAAAATTCCGAGGAAAGGATAAAGAATTCCAGCAGCAATCGGTATCAGGCCGACATTATAAATGAAAGCCCAGAACAAATTCTCTTTCATCTTTCTCACAGTCTTTCTGCTAAGATCAATAGAAGTCACGACATCTCTCAAATCATTCTTGATTAGGACTATTCCACCGGTTTCTTTCGCAATATCAGTTCCAGCCCCGACCGCAATTCCTACATCGGCTTGGGCAAGCATAGGTGCGTCATTAATTCCGTCGCCCACGGCAGCTACAATTTTTCTCTTTTGTTGCAATTCTTTGACCTTCATTGCTTTATCTTGCGGCAAAACTTGAGCCATGACATTTTCAATTCCTAATTGTTTCGCTACTGCTTTGGCCGTTCTTTCATTGTCGCCAGTAATCATCCAAACTTCTTTTTTCATTTTCTTCAGTTCTTCTACCGCTTCTCTCGAGAATTCTTTTGCGGTGTCAGCAACCGCAATTATGCCCATTATTTTTTCCCCATATGAAACAATTACTGCAGTTTTTCCTTCCTCCTCCAGTTTTTGATTCTGAGGTTCGATTTTCCCAGAATCAATTCCATTGTCTTTCATAAACATTCTATTCCCAACCAGGATTGTCTTGTTCATGTAAATGGCTTTTATTCCTTTGCCTGCAACAGTTTCATAACCTTTCAATTCTGAAATTTTTATTTTCTTTTCTTCCGCTTTCTTTAATATTGCTTCTCCGATAGGATGTTCAGAACCTTTTTCTGCCATGGCCGCTAATTGAAGCACATCGTTTTCATCAGAACTTAAGGCAACAATATCAGTTACTGTTGGCTCTCCTTTTGTCAATGTTCCGGTCTTGTCAAAGATTATCGCATCAAGTTTGTAAGTTTTCTCAAGATATTCTCCGCTCTTGATTAAAATTCCGTTCTGCGCTCCTTTGCCAGCACCAATCATTATGGCTGCCGGAGTCGCAATTCCCAATGCACAAGGGCAGGCGATTATTAAAACAGCAATGAGTATTGTAAGCGCTAAAGAGAAAGGCAAACCGACAACAAAATACCAGAATAAGAAAGAGCCAACTGAAATAATTATAACTGCTGGGACAAAATAAGAAGAAACTTTGTCAGCAAGTCTCTGCATCGGAGCTCTTGACACAATCGCTTCCTGAACCATTTTGACAATTTGTGACAATGTGGTTTCTGTTCCAACCTTTGTTGCTTTTACTTTTATCAAACCGCTTTTGTTTATTGTTGCTCCTATAACCTCATCTCCAACTTTCTTTGTGACAGGCATCGATTCTCCTGTTATTGCTGATTGATCTATTGCAGAATATCCTTCAACAATTTCTCCATCAACAGGTATTTTTTCTCCTGGTTTGATAATTATAATGTCATCAACCTTTACCTGTTCCACAGGAATTTGTTCTTCCTTTCCGTTTCTGACTACAGTCGCCATTTTTGGTTGCAAATCCATTAGCTTTCTTATCGCATGAGATGCTTTTCCTTTTACAATGTGTTCCAGGTATTTGCCGAGAAGAATAAAACCGATAATTAAACCAGATTCGGTGAAATAAACTTCAGGACCGCCGGCAGTTACTTTGGGAAATATTGTCGACCAAAGAATTCCTTGGAAGGCGTAGATTGTTGAATAGACCCATGCTGCAGTTGTCCCTATTGCAATAAGGGTATCCATGTTCGCTTGTTTTGCTTTTATCGCATCTCTTGTTCCTAAATAAAATCTCCATCCACCGATAAACTGGACTGGAGTAGCCAACAGGAACAGCCAAATGTAATTAGGGATGCCAAACCAATCAATCATGTAAACATATTCAAAAAGCGCTGTCAGTGATCCGATCACTAAGCTAAAAATTGCCACATATTTCAGTTTTTTCATCTCAACTTGCGGTTTCAAAAAGGTTTTGAGACAATTATCGCTACAGAAATAATACATTATTCCGTCCTGCTCTATTTTGAACGGAGTTTTGTTTTCATCCACATACATTCCGCATACTACATCTTTTGCCATTTCTTCCACTCCAATCAATGAATTCTACCATGAGGTACGAGGGCCATCCCGCATTCAGCACATATGCCTGGCTTGTCGCGACGTACTTCGGGGTGCATAGGACATGTGTATACTACATTTTCCCTTTCATTTTCCTCAGGCATTTTCTCACAATCGCTCGTTTACAAATGTTGGCGAGTTAACAATTATTCCATAATTTGCAAAGTGAGTAAATATATTCGGTGTGTTATCCATCTTTTTCTGTTAAGAGAAGAAAAATGTCGGCTACAACGCCTTTCGCTGCAATAATTGTATACTTGAATCGCTTTCTCAATACGGTGTAAGCTTCTTTTGGGCTCGTCCCTTCCTGACGGAGATGATCTATATACATTCTCACAGCGAGATTTCGCGGGTCGCTTCCGCGTCCTCCGCTTTTGAACCTTTTTGTCGGATGCACAAGGAGCTGCTCGTAAATTTCTTTTGCCTGTTCTTCTACTCGAGGCGACCTTCTGTAAGCCTTTGCGTTGATAACGGTAACCATATTTTTCAACGTTTATAGAACGAAAGTTAAAGACTTAAACTTAAGAATATTTCAACACGACGACGTTAGCCATTCCTCTCCTGCGGCGTTCAACAAGTCCTCTCGTCTCAAGCTTGTCCAAAATTCTCGTGACCTTCACCTTGTTCATCCCGCTCTTGTCGACAAGCTCGTTCTGGAAAATGAACCCTCCGCTCGTGCCGATGAGTGAGTAAATTTGTCTTTCCTCCCCTTCAAGTTCCTTCACGAGCTTCTTCCACTTGTGCTGGCTTTCCACCGCAATTCTTTCCGTCTGCCTCTTGCTGGCAATCAAAAAGACACCGAAACCAGCCAGGCCTACGTCAATTATGTAGCCGATTACTGCAGGAATGGGTATGTTGCTCTTGAACGGACAGATGTTTTCAGGAAGAGTGCAGTCCTGATGAAGAAGTCCCTGCAGGGCGAGTATCTCGTTGACCATGAAGGAATGCACGAAAAATATTGCAACCGCGGTGCCGATTAAAATCCAGCCGAGCTGCTTGGAGCTTATGACTTCCATGACGACACCTTGCTAGCAAAAAGCACAATTAACGATTTAATATTGCAGTATAAAAGCTTTTTAGAGAGCATGACAACGCTAGAAGAAGCTGCAAAAAAGGAAATTGCCAAGATGCAGCAGGTTATGGAAAGCTTGAAACTTGCGGACGGTCAGGGAGAAAACAAGCAGACAGTAGAACTCAAACAACTGGCGGAAGCTTACTTTGGTGACGCAGTTCATTTCTTGCACACAGGAAAATTTTTGCAGGCGTTCGAGACTGCCGTGATCGCATGGGCATATGTCGATTCAGGACTTCATTTAGGAATTTTTACTATCGACAAAAAGTTTGAAAAATATTTTACAGTTTAATTTTATAGTTTAAGATTGGGTATTCATTTCTTTTCAGGGTCTGTCTCGTAAACTAATGCTCGCAATTTTTCAATAGCTAGCAAAGACGCAACGACCTGCCGGGCTGCAAACCTTCTATAGTATACACGCGTGCTTTGAAAAGTCCTTTCTGTCTCTTCTTCCTCCAAATTGCGACTGCCAGGAATAGTATGACCAATGTGCAAACGGTATTCTGCTCTTCCCATTTAATCATCTTCCTTCCTTTTCAGCTCTATTTTTTCTACAACTATTTACTAAGAAAAGGTTAAATATATTTTATCTAAGGTGTGTGGTCGAACTGACTCAGCAAGAGGCAGAACAAACAGAACAAATCCAGGAAACTTTGCAACGCGGAACGAGGACGATGATTACTCGCATTGTTCTTCAGGGATTCAAGAGCTTCAACAAGCGCGTGAGCATTCCTCTGCTACCTGGATTTAATATTGTGTGTGGGCCGAATGGCGTTGGAAAAAGTAATGTATTGGATGCGATCGCTTTCGTTCTCGGCCGCACGTCTGCCCGTAGCCTGCGCGCTGGCAAGCTTCATGAATTGATTTTCCATGGAGGCACTGGAAAAACGGCCGCTGACATCGCTGCAGTGACTCTTTATCTCGACAACACAAAAAAAGTTTTCCCTTTTCCTGAACAAGAAGTTTCAGTCACGCGAAAAGTCAATCGCAAAGGAGTCAGCATTTACAAAATCAACGGACGAACGACGACGCGAGAGAAAATTGTCGACATGCTTGCGCTCGTCCGAATCTACGCAGACGGCCACAACATCGTTTTGCAAGGGGACATCACTGATATTATCGAACGCAATCCTCTCGAGCGACGTGAAATAATTGACGAGATATCCGGAATTGCAGAATACAAAGACAAAAAGTTGAAAGCGCAACGCGACCTCGAGGCTGTGGACGCGAAGCTGAAGGAAGCTGAGATTGTCATTACAGAACGATATGACTTGTACAAGCGATTGGAAGAGGAAAGAAACACGGCGCTCCGTTACCAGCAGTTGCAGAAGCAGCTTGTCATCATGAAGGCGAGTCTGTCGAAAAGAAAATTCACGAACTTCGAAGAAAATTTGAAGACGTGGGACGAGGAAATTGGAAAGAAGGAGACGGAAAACGAGAAATTGCAGAAGGAGGTTGAAGCTATAGAGGCGGAGCTGGAAGAGCGGGAGAAAAGGATACAGGAACTGGCGGGCAGGCTGTCAGAAATCGGCAAACAGATGGAAGTGGAGAAGGAAATCAGCTACCTGCGAACCAAGATAATGATAAATAAGGACAAGATCGATTCGAACAAAAAAGAAATTTTGCGATTGAATGAAATGATGCAGCGGCTGGCCGCGCTCGAGTCGAGAGGGATGGATGTCGGAGAGCTGCCGCGCGCGGTGAGGTTTGTTGTCGATATGAAACACTCGGGCGTGCTCGGGACGATCCGCAACATAATAAAAGTGCCGGAGAAATACGAGGTGGCTGTGGAGATTACTGCGGCCGGGCACCTGAACGACGTGGTGGTTGAAAACGACGCTGTGGCAAGTGAAATAATCGAAGTTTTGAAAAGGGAAAAGATCGGGCGGGTGACTTTCCTGCCGCTGAACAAAATACGCCCTCGTGTAATCGACGACAGGCAGCTGCTGAAGAAGAAAGGCGTTGTGGGAATTGTTTCTGAAGCGATAAAATATGACGCGAAATTCCGACCTGCAGTTGAATTTGTTTTTGGCAACACGCTGCTGATGGAGGATTTGCAATCCGCGCGCGAAATTGGCATCGGAAAAGAAAGAATGGTGACGCTTGATGGCGACCTCGTGGAAAGAAGCGGGGCGATGACTGGAGGCTACTTGATACGAATGCAGCCGCGCTTGCAACAGAAAATGGCGAGAAGCGAGACTGAGGATTACGAAAAACTCAAGGAGAAGCTGGAGGAAGAGATTCAGGGGATGCAGAAGGAAATTGCTGAGATGGAAAGCAAGCTGAAGGAATACGCGAAGTCGGCAGAGACGAAGCAGCTGATCGACATGCACAAGTTGAGAATAGACTCGGAGAGTGAGCTCGACAAGTTGCGAGTGAGAAGAA
>DATEAB010000049.1:0-5148 GCA_035288545.1 archaeon
TGTTGTCGCTAACGTCCTTGAATTCGACATTAGACAATCTCATAAATTCTCTTGACAGTCTTTCAGCTTTCTTGTGGTCCTGCTTCAGCGCAGCGAAAAACGCGACTGTCGCCGGGAAAACCGTTTTCGACATCTTCTCTCTTTTCAAATTTGTCTCGAGGGGAACTTTCATTATATCCACTCCTTCCTTCGCCCAGTTGAGATAGTCTTGCCATGTCATCTCGTAATGCTTCAGGTGCTCGTCGAAATCTTCGTAGACGAACGCCGTCCATATTCGAATCTCAATTTGGTCTCCGTAAACCATCCTCAAACGGTGGATGACAGCCTCGTAGCCCCATGACCACCAGCACGTCGGAGCGGTAGCATGAAGAACCAGAATTTTATTTGCCTGAGAATGCTCGTGACGCATTTTCTCTTTCCTTTATTCCGTCAACTATCAAACTTGTTTCGTCAATTTGCTTCAGACAGGAGAAGCGTAAACAATGGTGTCGCCGCGAACCAGGACTGTGCCGACTTTGATCGTGTTTTCCTTGTTGTGAATTTCCACTTCGTCTATCCAAAGATTTAGGTGGAGGTCCAACGCGCGCAGAATCCCTGTGATTTCCTCACCATTCTTCAGCTTGACCATTATCTTCTTGCCTTTCGCCCTGTCAAGAGCGTCAATAGGTCTTTCAGTCATTTTTTCTTTCCTTCCTTTTAAACTCAATGTTAACAAACTTTCTTTTTCTACATTGCTTACATAGGTATTTAAATCTTTTATTACCAGAATCTAGTTAGATTTTATGACGATGAGTTATGATGTCGGAGGAAAGCTCAGAGGAAAATCGGCTGAAGTGAAAAGCTTGGCGCAGCGCATTGCCAAACCGGTGAAAGCTTTTCTCGCAGACCCGACGCTTTACGATTTGGTTTCGCTTGTCGCTCTGTTAGGCGGTGCTGGCATTTATTTGCACAATGCCCCAGGCACGCAAAACCTCGGCAGGGATTTCATGTATGTAGGTGGCGCGTATCTTTTGTTCAGAGCTAAAGATTTAAGCGGGAATTTCTAGAATAGGTTAAATAGGTTATAGGTTAAACAGGTTAAAGTGATTGAATGGCAGTTTGGCACGGACGCAAGGGAAAGAAGCACACAGGCGGACTAATCATCATTTCAAGAAAGAAAAGGAAGTTCGAACTAGGGAGAATGCCGATCGCAGTAAGGCTTGGTAGTGAGAAGAAAAAGAAAATAAGAACTAAAGGCGGCGGAATGAAAGTCCGCGCAACGTCAGTCGAATTTGCAAACGTCCTCGACCCTTCGACCAACAAAGTCCAGAAGTCAAAGATTCTCGACGTGCTTCAAAATCCGGCAAACCCACATCTCGTACGAAGCAAGATCGTCAC
This sequence comes from archaeon, assembly GCA_035288545.1. Classification (GTDB taxonomy): domain Archaea; phylum Aenigmatarchaeota; class Aenigmatarchaeia; order CG10238-14; family SCSR01; genus DATEAB01. The sequence goes on from DATEAB010000049.1 coordinate 1,378, forward strand.
GAAAGGTACCATTATCAAGACCGAAATCGGCAACGCTCGCGTGACGTCACGACCAACACAGCATGGGATTGTCAACGCCGTCATAGTCGAAGAGAAGAAATAACAAATAGATAGTTTAAAGTTACCAAAATCAAATTTATTATTAATGACAGCTTTGAGTTCAATGATTATCATTCTTGTGACTGTTTTTCTCATTGCGACTGTTGCTTCTCGGTATTTTTCTGGAGGTGGATTTGAAGAGTCAACAGTTGGCGGTGTTTTGAGCAGTGGGACAAACTTTCAGATTTCCGTAAGTCCAAACTACGGTTCTGTTGTTCAGGTCGATTCGGTAGCGACAACTGTTAGTGCAAAAAAAGTTGGTACAAATACTGTTCCTGTTTCCTTTATCTGTTCTGATCTTCCTGCAGGAGCAACATGTATTTTTTCACCTGCAAGCTGCACTCCTACTTGTAATTCTACTCTCACTATCACAACTTCTTCAACAACTCCTCCTGGAAGTTATACTATAAAAATTATTGGCGATAATGGAAGAAGAACGAGAGCAGCATCTTTTTCTCTAATAGTTAATTCATTGAGTATTCAAACTACTTCTACTACAACAACCACGACTACGGCGACAACTACCACATCTTTCTCTCCGAACGTTTCGAGATCTCAAGTTGTCTTGGGTGATTATGCTGGAGAGTTGAGAAACTCTTCAGGGAGAGTTAGTGTTTCATTAATGATAGACAGATTGACCAATGCCTCAGTGAATACATATGCATTTCTTCTGTGGCACAAACCAACAACTGATTGGGAAGATCTAAGGATTTTTCTTGAAACTTTGGAAAAAAGGCAAAGTGGTATGAATGTTCTTGTATATCTTGTACCACCTAGCGAAAATTGCACTTTCGTTCTGCCTTATGGTTGTAATTTCAAGTCTTGGGCGAGCGCCATTGCAAATCTTTCATTGACGCATAAAAATGTTAAAGGATGGGCTATTGATGATTTCTTCAGTAGTAATAACAATTTCACAGAATCCTACACTGCTGAATTTACTTCAATTGCTAAGTCTATTAATCCAGACTTAGAATTCTATCCGATAGTTTATTACACACAATTTCGACGGGCACAGCCTTTATATAATTACGCAAATTATTTTGACGGAATAATATTTCCGTATTATAATTTATATCCTTCATGCAGTCTGACTGAATCAGATGAGTTAAATCCTGAAATAACTTTTTTCGATTTGTTATCCGCGGGAAAGCTTAGAGAATTGCGTGCTTATTATCCTTCTTATACAACTTCAAACATCGGTGACAGTGTCAGCTTTACGAGCACTGTTTCTTTGTCAAACCCTTCTGACTATAACTTTTCATTTTCAGTCTTCAACAGCATGCAATATAATACAACCGGTTATCATTTTATACAGTTTTTGGTAAATAACAATCTTGCATGGGAGCAAGACATTTCTTCCTTCGGTACTTATCAAGAATTTCCTGAAATACAAAAAGTTATTGATTTGTCAAAGTTTGCTACAAATACTGCAACTCTTACTTTCAAAATGATTGATAAACAAAGAGTCTCTAATTATCCGGTGAGCTTCAGGTTTTACGTTGATAGAGGCACGTGGAGCCTGACTCAGAGCGGTGCATTTTCTGGTAGCGTCACATACTACAACTACAGTCAGTCAAATCTAAGCTTGATAGTAATGGTTTATGATAAACCAGCATCATTTTGCGGTAATTATACGTCGATACCAACTCCAGGTTCTGTATATAATCAGACAAGTATTGCATTACAGCGAACAAAAAATGGAGACGTCACTGGAGTTATTCAATATGTTCTTGATCTGAAGAATATGTCTGACGGATCAATTTATGATAGAGTAAAGCAACTTTATTCAAACTATATTCCTTAGCAGTAGAAATTAACGATCTACATCGATAAACATTGTTCAAGCATTTATTTTTGCAACTTCATTATCGGAATGTTAGTTCAGTTGGAATCAGACTTGCCGAAAAACGAATCTTAATGCCATTAAAAACATGACTTCAATGGTGGAAGAGAAGAAATGAGATGAAAGAATGAAAAAGGAAAAAATATTGAACTTTTTAAGAAAATCAGGAATTTTCAGGTTTGGGGTTGCTAAGTGGAAGGTGAGAAGTTCAAAAGAATTGCCGCCTCCAGCATACATGAGTGGTGTTTTTTCAAAGAAGGACGTGACTTTTAATTTGGACAGGAAAAAGAGAAAAAGAAATAAAAAATAAACGAAAACTAGTTACGTCGCCAATTCTAAAATTGTTTTATGAAGCTCAAGCGCGGCAGCATGACTCCTCTTTATGCAATCTATCTCCTCTTCATCGCCTTGGCAATTATCTTCGGGCTTTTGTTTTACATAGCACTTCAGCAGCTTCAGGAAAATCCTTCCTCAATTTATCCAGCAACCACAACAACCACAGCAACCATAACAATCACGACAACTACTTTACCAGCAGCCTAGCCATTTTTTGCTTTTGCTCAGCCAGCTGTGAGACTTTCACTCCAACCAGTCTTATCGTGTCCTTTTGCAGGAAGTAACGCATCAAATCCTTCGCAGTCCTCTTTATCGCGCGCACGTCGTCGGTGGCAGCAAGCAGCGTCTTTGCAGCAGTGTGAGTCTCGAAATTTTTATAACGGAGTCTTATTGAAATTGTCTTGAAATTGAATTTTATTTTGTATTCATGCAAATCCTTGTAAACCTGCTCTGCCAGTCCGTCTATTGTGTCAAAAATTCTCTGCTTGTCGTCAACATCTCGTTCAAACGTATGCTCGCGTGAAAAACTTTTCTGCATCCACTCACTTGCAACTTCGCTGTCGTCCATGCCGTGGGCTGCCTGATGGTAAAAAATTGCCCACTGTCCGAAATTTTCTATCAACCTGTCTATGTCGTAGCTCGCCAGGTCGCCGACAGTTTTTATTCCTAAAACTTCGAATGCTTTTTTACTTTTTTTGCCAATGCCTGGAATGCTCTCAACTGGGAGATGTGTGAGAAATTTCTTCACCTCATGCGGCTCGACGAGGACAAGTCCGTCAGGCTTTTTCGAATCGCTGGCAATCTTCGCAATTAGCTTGTTTTGTCCTATCCCGATGCTGCACGTGAGCTTTTCCTGCTCGTAAATTTTTTCCTTCAGCAAATACGCCAGAGACTTAGCCTCTGAGAAACTTTTGCATCTGTCCGTCACGTCCATGTAAGCCTCGTCAATTCCTCCCTGCTCAAACCGTTCCGCGTGCTCTTCCAAAATCTTCATCACGCTCTCTGAAACTTCTTCATACAGCTTGAAGTTCGGCTCGAGAAAAATCCCGTTCGGGCAAAGCCTGTACGCCTGCGAGATGGGCATACCAGAACGAATCCCAAATTTTCTGCTTTCATAATTTCCAGTGTTTACTATACCGCGGCCCTTCCCTTCTTTCGCAGCAGCACCGACGATGACCGGCTTTCCTCGAAGCTCTGGCCTCTGCCTCTCTTCCACCGCAGCAAAGAAGGCATTCATGTCGACATGTATGATGATTTTTTGTGACACGATTAAAGAAAAAATAAGAGAGCTTAAAAGTTTTGTGGTAGTGCGATTTGTATTTTAATTAAGAAGAATTAATCTGAAAATAATCCGCATTTATTAATACTTTTCAATTCATTATAAACATATGAATTTTCTGAAGATAAGTTTGTTCGTTTTAATCTCTTTATTTTTATCTGTTTCTATTCTCCCAAATGCTAATGCCTCTGAGCTGGGTAATTTCAAGAAAAAG